>CAZFUH010000030.1:0-19002 GCA_964522235.1 uncultured Rhodanobacteraceae bacterium | reverse complement strand
TTCAGCGACTGACTGTTCGCCGGCGCCTGGATGATCGGGTCGACGCCCATGAATCTCCCGAGCAGCGGATCGTAGGTACGACCGTTCATATGGATCAGCCGCGTCGTATCCAGATGCTCGTGGCCTGTGAAGCCACGATTTTGCGGTGGATCAAGATTCAGGGTACCTCCAGGGCGATTGCTCAGATCGCCTTGCCGCACCAGTCCAAAGGCGTCGTAGCTTCGCCGCATCTCCTGGCCCTGACCGTCCCGCTTGACCGCGCCATCGCTATCGGTCATCAGCACGATGCTGCCGAGGCGGTCGCCGTGGGTGTGCGTGATTTCGCTCTGACCCTGCTTCACGGTAATGATCGTACCCGGCAAGGCGTGCCGGTGTTCGACGACCCCGCCGCGCCTGACCTTCTCATAGCCCGCCTCACCATACCAGGTCTGGACGCCAGCGCTATCCAGATGCCAGGTGCGTTGACCATCCGGTCCGTACGCGAAACGATCGAAACCGCCGCCAGAGCCTGACCGCTGTACCGACCACGGCAGGTTGGCGTGGTCATAGACGCCGCTCAGGGTACTACCGCCGATCAAGTTGCCATTGTCGTCATAGCTGAACGTCGCCGAGCCGCCGGCAACAAGCGCGACCTGGGTCACCTGTAGATTCCGGTCAAGGGAGGCCACCGTTCCGGCCGATGGGAGGCCAGTGCCGCTGCCCGGTTGAAGGTGGTGGCGGCAGTGTAGGACTTACGCTGGCGGCGTGTCCTGTCCGGCGTGTGCGGCGCCGCGCTTGCGCATCGATTCGCCGCTCAATTCCACGACCTCGGCCTCGTGTACCAACCGATCCAGAACGGCATCGGCCAGGGTGGGATCGTGGAAGTGTCCATGCCAGAGCTTGAGTGGCAGTTGGCTGGTCAGCAGCAGGCTGCCGCGCTGATGCCGATCCTCCAGCAACTCCAGCAGCAGCGATTGCTGGCTGGTCAACATCGGTACCAAGCCGAAGTCATCTAGCACGAGCAGGTCGATGCGGCTGAGTGTCTTGAGCCAGTGGCTGGTGCGACCCTGCGCTTGCAAGGTCGCCAGCTCATCGGCCAGCCGCGGCAGACGCAAATAGCGCACCGAGCGTTGATCGTCGATGACGAGCTTGGCCAAGGCGCAGGCGAGGTAGCTCTTGCCGACGCCGGTCGGTCCGATCAACAGGATGTGTCGGTGCTGTCGGAACCAGTTGAGACTTTGCAGGTCCTGCCAGCGGGTCGTGCCCAGGCCGCGGCTGGCACGCAGATCGACATCGGCCGAGTGCGCCGATTGCGGTAGCTTGGCCAGCTTCAGGCGGCGAGCCTGGGCCAGACTGTCGCGATGCAGGCATTCGGCCTGGAGCACGGCGGCCAGCACGTCCAGGGTGTCTTCGTCGACGTTCATGCGCGCCAGGGCCTGGGCGGCACCGCGCAGGCTCAGGCGCATCAGGTGCTGGTGCAGGGGCTCATGCAGCATGATCGGCCTCCTGGGCGTAGTAGGCGCCGCCGCGGATATGCTCATGGACGACCGGTTGGGGCAGCGGCAGCGGCGTGTCGAGCTTGGCGCGCTGTAGGTAGCGGCGGATCTCTTCGTAGCCGACGGTATTGCGCTCCAGCGCGCGTGCGCAGGCATCGTTCAATGCAGCCGGGCCGTGGTCCCGCGCCAGGGCCAGGATGCCCTGGGCGCCCCGGATGGCCTGTTCAGGATGCCGGCGCCGGGCGAACTGCGTATTTCGGCCCATCGTGACCGCCCATTTCGCTAAGGCGTGACCGGTGGTTTCGGTAAGGCGTGACCGCTTGTTTCGGTAAGGTGTGACCGATTTTCGTCGGTCACCGAAATGACCGGTCACACCTTACCGAAACGCTCCCGTCGTTGTGCATCACGTCCCTGTCTGGGCATCCTCCTGCACTTTTTGGAGGAACGATGCCGACCCCGCGAGTGGCTATGCACAAGATCAAGGAATGCCTACGACTGAAGCTGGACTGCGACCTGTCCCATGAGCGCACTGCGCGTGCCCTTGGGCTGTCCAAAGGCGTGGTCAGCAAATACGTATCCCGAGCCGGTGCGGCCGGGCTGGACTGGCCGAGGTTGTCGGTGATGGACGAGTCGGCCATTGCCGCAGCGCTGTGTGTGGTGCCGGCCAAGGTGCGCGGTGAGCGTGCGCCGATCGATCTGGCCTGGGTGCACCGCGAGCTGCGCCGCAAGGGCGTGACTCGGCACCTGCTGTGGCAGGAGTACTGCCAGGCCCACGCCGGCCAGCCGGTGTACCAATACACGCAGTTTTGCCAGCACCACCACCAGTACGCCGCCTCGCTGCGCCGCTCGATGCGGCAAGTCCACGTCGCCGGCGAGAAACTGTTCATCGACTATGCCGGGCCGACGATGGACGTGGTCAACCCCGATACCGGGGAACTGCGTCGAGCCCACATCTTCGTCGCCGTGCTGGGCGCGTCCAGCTATACCTACACGTGCGCCACGCCGGGGCAGACGCAGATGGACTGGCTGCGCGGCCTGACCCGGGCCCTGACGTTCTTCGGCGGCGTGCCGGCACTGGTGGTCCCCGATAACCCGCGTGCGCTGGTCAGCCATGCGGATCGTTACGAGCCCACGCTCAATCGTGCCACGCTGGCATGTGCCGACCATTACGGTGTCGCGATCCTGCCGGCCCGGCCACGTCGACCGCAGGACAAAGCCAAGGCGGAAGTCGGCGTGCAGGTGGTCGAACGCTGGATCCTGGCACGGTTGCGGCATCAACGCTTCTTCACCTTCGCCGCGCTCAACGAAGCCATCGCCCAGTTGCTCGTTGAGTTGAACGCGCGCCCGTTCAAGAAGCTCGATGGCTCACGCCAGTCCTGGTTCCAGTCGATTGACCGCCCGGCCTTGCGGCCGTTGCCGGCGCAGCCGTATGAGCTGGCCCGCTTCAAGATTTGCACCGTCAATATCGACTACCACGTCGAGATCGAGGGCCACTACTACAGCGTTCCGCACAGCCTGGTGCGCAAGAAGCTGCAGGCGCGCATCACCGACACCACCGTGGAGCTGCTGCATGCCGGCCAGCGTGTGGCCAGCCATGTCCGCTGCGATCGCCCAGGCCAGCACACGACCGTGGCCGAGCACATGCCGGCCTCCCATCGCGCCCATTTGGAATGGACGCCGCAGCGCTTCCAGCGTTGGGCGCAGGACATCGGCCCGGCCACCCAGCAACTGGTGGCGCATCTGCTGAGCGAACGTCCGCATCCGGAGATGGGCTATCGCAGTTGCCTGGGCCTGCTGGCGCTGGCCCGCCAGTACGGCCATGCGCGCCTGGAAGCCGCGTGCGAACGGACCTGGGTCGCCGGCTCACGCACCCGCAAATCGGTGCTCTCGATCCTGCGCCGCGGACTGGATCGGCAGCCCTTGCCCAGCACCGTTGTGCAGACCGACTGGGTCAGCCCGGACCACGACAACGTGCGCGGCCCGGCCTATTACCGCAACACCTCCCTTCACTAACCAAAGGATCACTGTGCTATCGCATCCCACACTCGAGCACCTGCGGGCGCTCAAACTCGACGGCATGGCCCAGGCATGGGAAGAACAGCGCCTGCAGCCCGCCTGTCAGGAACTGACCTTCGACGACCGGCTCGGTCTACTGGTCGATCGCGAGCGACATTGGCGCGACAACCGCCGTCTGGAACGGTTGCTGCGCGCCGCCAAGCTGAAACATCCCCAGGCCTGTCTGGAGGACGTTCGCCACGGCGCCGAGCGTGGTGTGGACAAGCGTCTGATCGCCACGCTGGGCCAGGGCGACTGGATCCGGCAGGGCCAGAACGTGTTGCTGACCGGCCCGACCGGGGTCGGCAAGACCTGGCTGGCCTGTGCCCTCGGACAACAAGCCTGTCGCCAAGGCTTCCCGGTGCTGTACCAGCGCGTACCACGTCTGGCCGAAGCCTTGCGCATCGCCCATGCCGACGGCAGCTTCGGTCGGCTGCTCGGCCAACTGGCGCGCATCGACGTGCTGATCCTCGACGACTGGGGCATGACCCAGCTGGATCAAGCCGCACGGCACGATCTGCTGGAGGTCATCGACGATCGCAGCAACGGCAAGTCCACCCTCATCACCAGCCAGTTGCCGATCGAACACTGGCATGGCTGGCTCAACGACCCCACCCTGGCCGACGCCATCCTCGACCGACTCGTGCATCGCTCTCACCGCATCGAGCTCAAGGGCGAATCGATGCGCCGAAAAACCCTCGCCGAGGACGCTCCCAACCCATCATCGTGACCGACCCGGCTACACTACGCCCCGCGCACAACGACTGGCACCGACCGGTCACGATCGACCGGAATGAGCGGTCACGATCACCGAAATCCGCATGCGAAATAACCAGGCTGTCCTGCAGCTGGCCGTGGAATCAGGTGAGAGCATTCAAGCCCATCCGCAAAGGCTCACGCTCATTATCTATTTTCCCGCATATTCTCAAGCACGATTGGCCCGAGATCTATAAGCTCGAGACGGGAAATCGAACGTATTCCGACAACCGCTTCCAGTGTACCCCTGATCCGTATACGATTTCCCAGAAGCACCTCCGTGCCATCAGAATAAATATCATCAAGAACTTGCTTGCTTGGTAGCAGAATACTATTTTCAAGCGCTTGATATTTATAGCTTGCTTCGTCCAAATATATAGCGCCGCGACCAAGCACGCCATCCATCGAGAAAATGCCCGAGACTATAACTTGCGTTCCGATATATTTCTCTGGCTGAGCCACAATGGCATACATTGAAACTGACCCACGAGCGACCGAACCACTGGCCACACATACGGAAATTGCGGTGAAAAGCACCAATAAAAACGATCTCAAGAACATATTGCACCTATTTACTTGGTAGGGATTATTTCAGGGGAACCAGAGAATCTTTGTCGAATCACGAGGAATAAGCCAACCATCGAGGAAATCCTGCCGGTTCCATTTAGTATCATCTCCGGAAAACGAATTAGGACCCTCCTCCGTGAGCATTCTCGACGTGGGGCTGCGCAGCCTGCATGGGCATCAAAAGGGCTTCGTCTTCCTCGGGCTGCTCCGGCTTAAGCGTCTTGGATTTCTCCATCAGGCTGGCATCCAGCATCTGGCCTTTGCTGACCTTGAAGCCAGCCACGTCGACAAAGGTGTTGAACCGATCAAACTGCGCATGGACTGGCTGCCCCCTTCAAGGTCGCGCGGAACCGCCATGGATCTAGGTTTTGCAAACCGCTCACTACTGGCCTAACGGTCTGCGTGTTGGGATTTCATCATATTGATAAAAACGGACCCCAGTTGCGGTTGCCCGTCCCGCTATATCCTCGACATAAACTAAGTTTCCGACATTGGCATCAAACCGAGCCGCACAGTCAAGCACATAGCCGCCCTGCTCCTTGAACGCCCTTATTGGCAACCATCCTTCCCTCAGCAGCCCTAAGCAGACTTCAGCCGCTTGAAATGCGTTATATTCTTTTCGGTCAGACCTGGGGACAGAAATGGCATCTTCGGGACGAACTCCAGTGCTGGAGGAGGTTGATTGCCTCTGCTGCGGCTCGGTACGAGGAATATCAATATCGACCTCGCCCCTACTCACTCTGCTAATAATATCCAGAAGCGGCCCAAGCTCGTCAGTAGCAACTTGATCTACATCCATCCAGGCACCCACTGAAACGGATTGACCAAGGGCCGCTCGATTGATGAGTAATTGCCGACTCGCAGGATCCTCCAACTCTATCAGAACATGGTCGACAGACCCTGCCGATACTTTATACCGAACCTTCTTAATTTCACCAGAAATATCTTCAAACTTCAAGACATCTCGCCACTCCATTGCCAGTATCTGAGATGCGGTGAATAAAGCCACGGAAGACAAGCATGAATTTATAATTATCCTGGCCACCAGACTCACGTGTTCACCCCTGGTTTATCGGTTGTTATTTCGCAGCAGCTCCAAAAGGTCACCAAATCGGAATTCGTCATTCGCGGACGCCGCGCGTACGATGATAGCGACCCCGTTGCCTTTCCCCGATGGCCAAGACCAAACCCGTAAAAAAGCTCGTGTGCGGGCCCATTTGCCCTTAAGTAGTTATTAAATGAACTAATCTGGCGGGAAGGCACAAGATTAGCCCCTTCTAGGGCGGATCCTAAATTTCTGATTGTCGGCGATTCAGCAACCTCTTACCCACACGACGCCAGACAACTTCGGCGGACGCCACTTCTCGCCTAGTTTATCAAGTGCGAGTTTGGCCAAGCGTCGTGCCTCAGCCCAAAATGGTAGCCTCGCGAGGCTCTCCGCGTCTTCCAGGCCGGCATCATCGGGCATCCGCTCGAGGAATTCATCCAGCACTATGGGCGCGTAGCCGGCATCTGCGAACACCAAGCCTGCACGTTCGAGCTGTGGAACGAGTAGAAAGGCGCTCCCGAATGTGGTTGCGACCTCATCTGCTACACAGACGAAGCTCGGTAGTGCAGACACCTGTTCGTCAGCAGATGCCAAGACTAAGAGCAGGCTGTCAACTAGTGTAGTGCGCCGGAAGTTTCGCACCATTCTCGCTTGGTCTTCGGCCCCGATCCGGCGTTGCTCGGCTGCTTTGACTCCTCCTCGCGCCTTGTCTCGAGACCGAATCCACGGCTCGAAAAAGGCACCAAACTTCCGACGCAACAAACTAGTAGGGTGTATTGATCGCCTGGCGTCATGATCACGACTCACGGACTCGCAGGAAAGTCCGCTGACAGAGAATAGCTGAATAGCTGCTCGCCCTGATCGTCGGCCGGGCATCAGCGGCGGAGTTGCGATCAGTTGCGGCTGCCTTCGTTCGTTGTCAGTTCGTTCGACGCGCCATCGCTGAAATGCCGAAGCCCGCTCGGGGCGGACTTTGGTGAGCGATTCGACAACGGATGCCACGAACCGCCAAAAGCAATAGTGCCAATAGCGAATCTCGTGTATCCTCCGACGAGGGTTGCGGATCTGATTCAGACGCGATGTTTGTGGTCAGCTTGCCCACGATCTCAGTGGCGAGCTTGGCAGCGTGGGCTGCCAATCCCTGAGCCAGTCCTGGCTTTGCTCCAACACCGAAAACAGCTTCAGTTACATTGGCGATATGAGAACCTATCCCAGCCGGTGAGTTTGGTGGCGCATTGGAGTCGGGCCGCAGCAGTTGGCCGTCTTACGGCTCGGCCGACTACTTCGCCGCAACTGACACAGCCGACCGCTGGGTCAAGTCGATGCGCCGCCCGGCAATGTCGATGTATCCGATCTGGTACCAGTAGGTCCGTCCTGGCTCCGCCGTGACGTCGCGCCATGCGTATTCGATCGGTCTTTCTTCGTTTAGCGAGAGTGTCAGGATCGGAGCGCTCGACACGAGTTCCATGGCATCGTCTTCCGAATCGCTGCGATAGACGCGATAGGAATGAATGCTGCGTTCGTGCCTCACCCGCCACTTGAGCAGTGGTCCGTCACCAGGCGGCAGCGGCGCATGAATGACCGCCGATGCCGTAGAGATCTCATGCAGAGCGCTCCGCACAGGAAGTCGGTCGGCAGGTTGTGTCAGCATCTCTTCATTGACATTCACGATCTTCGTTCCGGGTGCGAAGACGACCGCACCATACTCCACCCATAGCACCTGTGAGGTACCACGGATCGGGAAACCTACGCGCCCGGCCGTTCGGCCAATGGCAGCATCCGATGGAACCTCGAACCGAAAATCCGCGCACGAGCGAGACTTCTCCGGACAATGGCCGCGACGAACGATGACAGGATCGCCATCTACAATGGGCCTACCAACGCGCAAGCGAGAGCCATCCGCGGTACGCAGGAACAGCGACTGCGGCTGATGCTCGCCCAACCGCCCCACGCCGAACTCCACTTGAAAGCGGCTTGGTACCACGCTGCCACGAACCTCGAAAGAGTACGGGAGCAATACGAGCCGTTGCCGCTCTGAATCGATGTTCAGTTCGACGGTGCCGTTGTACAACCCCCACGGCAAATCATCCCTGGTGCTGAGGTGCAGGGTCCGGCCGGACTCGTCGATGCGTGTATTCAGGTGATCTGTAGCGCCGGCGACCGACAACACCATGAAATCGTTGATCTCGCGGCTGGAAAGCTCCAGCTTCGCTTCGTCGGACTCTCCGGCTTCTATGATCCCCAGGTCAACGCTGGGTTCCTGTGGATCGATCGCCGAATATACCAGTGCAGTCGGCGAGATCCGGGTTGAATGATTGGTTTCCGAAGATGATAGGATCATCGGGAACGATCTGCGTCCGATCGGGGCACGTAGTTCCCCCGATACCATGACGACTGTAACGGCGTTCGCTGCGAGCCGAACAGGCAATTCCGCTATTGCCAATGTATGCCACTCGGCCGAAACCAGAGTGTCCAGTACGATCTCCGAATCCGAAGTATTGGACAGCTTGGCCTCGAAACGTACCTGCTGACCAGGTGTGACTAAGCCGAGATCGATCGGCTCAACGGAGATACCGGCGTGTACAGGCCATGAAGCGAGAGCGAGTAGGACGGTCAGAAATTTATGCATGATGGTTTGTCGAAGAATGCGGTCCTGAAAATGCAAGAAGCCCACCAGATGGTGGGCTTCTTGACTTCATAAGATGCCCGTAGGCAAATCAGTCGACGCTGAAGCTCTGAAGCTCAACAGGAAGCGTGCCGTTGATGTTCAGGACAAACGCACCGCAACCACCAGCCTCTGGCGAGCTGGAGATGATCAGGTGGTGAGTGCCGTTGGCCAGCCCAGTCACAGTTAAAGCCTCGTCACCACCAGCTGCCGTGTTGTCCGCATCATCGAGGCAATCCGCGCCGCCACCGCAAGTACCGCCGAGACGGAACATCGCGGGATTCCACGCCGGCGTATTGTTGTTCAGCGTGAACGTTGTCGCCGTGTACGGGTTGGTGGTCTCGAACTGATAGACCAGATCGTTTTCGGGCGAACCGAACAGACCGCACAGGGTTCCGAGCGAATTGGCAGCCGCGCAGGTATCACCGGCAATGTCCACGCCCCCTGGCGGCGGGGGATCAATCACGATCGGGCCGGCGCAGGTCTGAGCCAGAGCTGGACCAGCCACGAGCGCGGCCAGCGCTGCAACGAGCATCTTGTTCTTCATCATCATTCTCCGAAAAAGGTGAAACCAAGGGGAGGATCAACCACCAATGAAAGTGCTTCTACGGGAATCAAACTCGTCGAAATGCACATCGCGGCTGTGCTGATTGGCACGGAAGCTCGCGGTGCCGCGCGACAGCCCCATCAGTGCTGCGTCGATGCCGACCCACTGCGCATTGCCACCAGTGATCGTGACCGAGCCCGTCGGCGTGGCCGAATTGGTGTTGTTGACCCAGTAGCTGACTGCACCAACGCCGTTGGCGCCAAACACGATATCGCCCTCGATGCGGATCTCGCCGGTTGCCGGCACTTCGACCGCCGACGATGCGCAAAGATAGTCACCGCCAGGATTGTCGCAGGCGGCGATGAAGGTCACGCGACGTCCGGTTGAACCACCACCGGACAGCGAGACGCGCAGCACCTGCAGAGAACCGCCAGCAGCTGGGAACGAAGTTGCGGAGTTCGCGGTGAAGATCTGAGCAGCCTGGGTCGCACCCTGGCCGGTCAATGCGTCGGCCTGGAGCAGGAACTGGAAGCGATAGCGCGGCTCGTCGCTCGGCGTGTTGTCACGAACAATGGCAGCACCCGTCGGCGTGGCGCCAGGGTTGAACGACGTCGTCAGCTTGCACGACGTACCGTCGAGGCCGCCGCTGGTGATCGCCAGCGCGCCGCCACCGAGGGTGGCCTGCGAAGCCCACGGCGGGACCGGGCTGGATGGGCACTGTGCGAAGGAAACCGAGGCAAAACCGAAAGCTGCCAGGGCGCCGAGGCCAAGGATTGTATTCTTACGAGACATCTTAGGAATCTCCCAAAAGAGGTTGTCGACGATGGGCCTGGGCCCTTCAGTGTTGATCAGTCGTTCAAATCCGCACACATGTGCGACAGCTGAACGGCAGATGCCCGACGCGGGGATCGTAGGCGGGTGTTCATGACAAGTCAAGCATTTGCTGCACTTGCCGCTGTCCCGGACGGCTTGGCCCGGGTCGACCCGCCAGCGAGACCGCGCTGACAGCTTGTTATACGGCAGGAGTCGGCCATTCGTATCACGCGCTGGCGGCTTCTTGGGAAAAAATTTCCGATGATCCATCAACCGATTGATTTGGCTATGATTTTCCAGGGATGAACGGAGAACTCGAGTCGCATTCGATGGCTGGACGGCCACCAGAGGGGAAGGTGGCGGGCATGTCGTTCGTCGCAGACCCGAGTGGCCCGCCAGCCGCGCTGGCGGCTCAGCCTCGGCGCCGCCGACCGAACGCCTGTTGCCCAAACCGGCGCCCCAATCCCCCCGGCGGTCAGTCCCAGCCTCGTTGGCGCTCAATATAGAAGCGCTCGCTCCAGTCGGCCAAGGTACCGGTCTCAATGGCGGTCCGCAGCTCGACCATCAGCCGCTGGTAGTAGCGCAGGTTGTGCAGGGTGGCCAGGGTTGAGCCGAGGATCTCGTTGCAGCGGTCGAGGTGGCGCAGGTAGGCACGGCTGAAGCCGCCGGCACAGGCGGGACAGTCGCAGCCGGGCTCGATCGGCCGGGTGTCCTGGCCATAACGGGCATTGCGGATGCGCAGGTCGCCCTGGCGGGTGAAGTAGTGACCGTTGCGGGCGTTACGGGTCGGCATCACGCAGTCGAACAGATCGATGCCGCGACGCACGGCCTCGACGATGTCCTCGGGACGGCCGACACCCATCAGATAGCGGGGCCGCTCCGCCGGCAGATGCGGCACGGTGTCATCGAGTACCTGTTCGCGCTCGTGCGCCGGCTCGCCAACCGAGAGACCGCCGATCGCGTAGCCGTCGAAGCCGATCGCCTTCAGGCCCTCGGCCGAACGTCGGCGCAACTGCGCATGCATGCCGCCCTGGACGATGCCGAACAGGGCGTTGCCATTGCCTTCATGGCCGCGCTTGCTGCGCTCCGCCCAGCGCAGGCTCAGCTCCATCGATTCGCGCGCCTGAGCCTCGGTCGCCGGATAGGGCGTACATTCGTCGAAGATCATGACGATGTCGGAATTCAGCACGCGCTGAATGCGCATCGACTCCTCGGGCGAGAGAAACACCGGGCTGCCGTCGACCGGCGATGCGAAACGCACCCCGTCTTCACTGATCTTGCGCCGCTGCGCCAGGCTCCAGACCTGGAAGCCGCCGGAGTCGGTCAGGATCGGGCCGGACCAGCGCATGAAGTCGTGCAGGCCGCCGTGCGCCCGGATCACGTCCAGGCCCGGGCGCAGGAACAGATGAAAGGTGTTGCCGAGCACGATCTGCGCGCCCAGCGCCCGAACCTGATCGGGCAATACCGCCTTGACCGTGCCGTAGGTGCCGACCGGCATGAACGCCGGTGTTTCCACCGTGCCGTGCGGCAGGCTCAGCCGGCCGCGGCGGGACAGCCCGTCGCGCGCGAGTAGTTCGAAGTCCATGGGGCGCGCAGCTTACCCTACTCGTTGAGAAACGAGTGAAGAGGGACGAGAAACGAGCGGCAAAGGCGCCGCGCCCGGCCGCGCTCACTCGCTTCTCGTTTCTCAACTTCGATCAGCTTGCTTTTTGATCCGCGATCCAGCGATCGACGATACGCTCCAGGATTGCCATCGGCACCGCGCCGTGGGTCAGCACCTGGTTGTGGAACTCGCGGATGTCGAAGCGATCGCCCAGCTGCTGGCGCGCGCGCTCTCGCAGTTCCAGGATCTTCAGCATGCCGACCTTGTAGGCCAGAGCCTGGCCGGGGTTGACCAGGTAGCGCTCGATCTCGGCGACGACATCGGTTTCCGGCATGCCGGTGTTCGCCAGCATGTAGTCGATCGCCTGTTCGCGGGTCCAGCGCTTGGCATGCAGACCGGTGTCTACGACCAGACGCACGGCGCGGAACATCTCGTCGCGCAGCCGGCCCAGATTGTCCAGCGGCTGGTCCTGAAAGCCCGCCTCCCAAGCCAGCTGCTCGGTGTACAGCGCCCAACCCTCCGAATAGGCGGTGAATGGCAGCAAACGGCGGAAGGTCGGCACGCCCTTGAGCTCCTGCATGATCGCGATCTGGAAATGGTGGCCGGGAACGCCCTCGTGGTAGGCCAGGGTGCGCATGGCAAAGCGTGGCGCCTCGGCGACATTGCGCAGATTGGCGTAGAACACGCCCGGCCTCGAACCATCCATGGCCGGTGCCTGGTAGTAGGCACCTGGGGCGGTGCGCTCGGCGAACTGAGGTACCCGGCGCACCTCGACTCCGGCCCGCGGCCGGACATCGAAGTAGTCATCCAGTCCCTCGGAGATCTCATCGATGATGCGCTGATACTCGACCAGGATCTGCTCGCGGCCCTCGTCCGAATCCGGAAACAGCTGGTCGGGGCGCTGATTGATCAGCGTCACACGCTCGCCGATACTGCCTTCCTCCAATCCTTCGGCACGCAGGATCGCATCCATCTCGGCACTGATGCGCGCAACCTCGGCCAGACCGATGCGATGAATCTGATCGGCACTCATGTCGGTCGTCGTGTGTTGACGGATCTGGGCGTCGTAGAACGCCAGTCCGTCCGGCAGCGACCAGGCGCCGTGGTTGCCGTCGACCTCGCCCTGCAGGTGTTCGAAATAGGCGATCAAGGACTCATAGGCCGGATAGACCTGCTCGGCGACGGCCGCTCGGGTATCGGCAAGCAGGCGTTCGCGATCGTCGTCGTCGATGCCGTCGCCGAGTTTGTCCAGTCGCTCGCGGAAGTTGACGTACAGCAGATGCTCGTCCGGTGCCATCGCGATGAAGTCGCGCATCTGTTCCAGCACCTTTTCGACCACGAAGCGCTGCGGCAGCACACCGATGCTTTCTCGATGCTTCAACCCTTCCAGCACCTGCTCGAACTTGGTCGGAAACTGGCGCAGGCGCGCGACATAGTTGCGGCCATCGCGAACCGTGTTGACCTGGTGCGTCTGGGTCATGAAGTTCGGCAGGCTGCTCTGCACGCCAAACATCTGGTTGACCGGGAAATTGTGATATCGCCAGCGCTCGCCTTCGATCTGGCGGCCAAGAAAATAATCCAGGATGTCGTAGGACAACTGGCCGTCGGAATCCAGGCGCTCGCGGTCATAGGCGCGCAACGAGGCATGATCGCGGCGCAACTTGGCCATCATCTCGTCACCGCGCGCCATCGAAGAATCGGTGAGTTTGTCGGAATGGAAATCCAGCCACGATGGCAGTACGCGAAGATATGACAGCATCTCCGGATCGTTCAATGCGTATTGCAGGAAGATGCGCTCGTACAGCCAGCTGATTGCCAGCGGCTTGTCGGTCTTCCATTGCCAGAACACGAAGCCGCCGCCGAGCACGACCACGGCCAGTACGCTGACCAGCAGCCATTTCAGAATGCGTACCGGCAGCGAGCGCTTGCGCCGTGCAGCCGGCATTGGCTTGGCGGGAACCATCATGATTCTTGTCCTTGGGTCGATTGGCGCCGGTCCGGCGCCGCAGCCGGCTAAGCTAGCTCCCTGGGACGGTCGTCGTCATCCCCCGAAGGTCATGGCATGAACTACCGCCACAGCTTCCATGCCGGAAATCATGCCGATGTCCTCAAGCACGTCGTGCTGCTGGAGTTGCTGCGCCTGCTGACCACCAAGGAAAAGCCGCTGGCCTATCTTGAAAGCCACGCTGGCGCCGGCGGCTATGCGCTGGGCGGCGATTCCGAGGCCGAGACCACTGGTGAATGGCGCGACGGCATCGGCCGGCTCTGGCAGGCCGACCACACCCCGCCCGCGGTCGAACGCTACCTGGCTGCGGTCCGTGCCTGGAACGCCGGCGGCAATGATCTGCAGCGTTACCCCGGCTCGCCCGGTCTGGCCGCCGATGTCCTGCGCGGACAGGACCGCCTGCGCCTGTGCGAGACCCAGACCGATGTCGCCGCCGAACTCGAACGTCGTTTGGGCGCCCATGATCCCCGGGTCCGGGTTCTGCGTCACGACGGCTATCAGCAGGCATTGAAAGCGCTGCTGCCGCCCCCCGAACGGCGCGGCCTGATCCTGGTCGATCCGCCGTACGAGGCCCAGCAGGCCGAATTCGACACCATCGTCGCCGCCCTGGCCGAGGCATTGCACCGCTTCGCAACCGGCGTCTACGTCATCTGGTATCCGATCAAACAGGCGCACACCGTGACCTCGTTCCTGCGCCGCCTGGCCAGCCTGCCGAGCAAATCGGCCCTGACCGTCGAGCTGTGGGTACGCGCCACCGACTCGCCGCTGCGCCTGAACGGCAGCGGTGTCGCCATACTCAACCCGCCCTGGCCGTTTGCCGATCAGGCACGGTTGTGGCTGCCTTGGCTCAGCGAGCGGTTGTCGGCCGGCCGCGGCGCCGGCTGGCGCTGCCACTGGCTCAAGCCCGAAGCCGCCCACAGTTGAGACCAGTCCGCTGCAACGCGCTTTGCAGCCGCCCCCGGGCGCCGCTACAATCGCGCCGTTGTCATGTGGGGCGGTAGCTCAGCTGGGAGAGCGTCGCGTTCGCAATGCGAAGGTCGGGAGTTCGATCCTCCTCCGCTCCACCATTGGCATCTGCAGCGATCCGGCAAAGGTCGAAGTCTGCTGCAAATTTGCAGATCTCGGTCCCACTACGGTAGCGCCGCTCCCAGCAACGGCTTTGCCCAGTCTGGCGCCTGCCGCAAGCCGCCCAGGTCATCCGGGGCAGGCCAAACGAGCTGCCCCGCCTCCATCTCCAGGACGAGCCTCGGATCGGGCACGGTTCCGTCGGCGTCGGCGTTGACGCTGTTGTCGTAAACTCGCAGATGCTTCAGGTATGGCATGAGCCGGACGAGGTTGGCCTGAGCGCGAGGATAGCGTTCGCGAATCTTCGCTTCCGCGATGGAGTGCCCCCCCGCGACGACACGGGCTTGGACTCGCGCGATGTGCAGCTCGGGCGAAGACAGCCCGCAATACCACATGAGTACATCGTGACTGCGCGTGGCCGCCAGTATCCTTTGCGCCATCGTGTGCCCACCCAGCGTGGTCTCGAAGGCGTGATTCCGGCCATTGGCGATTGCATCGTCGAGCCTTCGCAACCCCTCATGCCAGGCATGGGCGTTCGCCGCCGCTTGGTCGCAGCGCACCTCCGCCATTAGTTCGCGCGCGAACGTGTCGGGATTGAAATACGTCAGTCCAATACGCGACAGCAAGTGACCGCCGATCGAACTCTTGCCGGCCCCGTTGACACCGGCAAGGACGTAGAGAACCGGACGCACAATCAGTGACCGGACCCGGCCTTGACCTTGCCGCCCAGTCGAGTCGGCTCGCGCATGACAGAACGCAGACGATCATTCGCGTCGCTTTGTGTCAACACCGCCAAGCGCCGATCAAAACGATCCCGCAACATCTCCAGTGCCGATTCGGTCTTCGACTCTACCTGCCGCAGCGCCTGGACGAGGGCACCGTAGGTTTCCGCCGTCAGAATGACCGCCTCCGGCTCATTGTGGTGGGTGACCACCACCTTGCCCTTGAGCCTGGCGGTCCGCATTACGCCTCGCCAGCCCAGCTTCTTGACGTCCGACGCCGGCGTCCGAGGCAGATCGCCAATGTCCTCGAAGGTGTCGAGCTTGAGCGGATTGGTCATGCGTCGCCTCGAGAGCGGCAGAAATGAGGCCATTATACCCAAAATTACCCAATTTGGGACCTGCCGCCAACGAAACGAACGCCACAGCAGCGGTCATTCGCGTGATGCTCATGGCTAATCGCGACGGTTCGTCGCAGGGTTTGCGACGGCGCCGGGCCAGGATTCGGCGGGTAGCGACTCGTCCGGCGATTCCCCCTCGCCGGCTCTTGGGCCGGCCGTCGAGCTCTCTGGCGGCCGGCCCGTTTTCTTTCCACCCTCGACAGACGGATCGCCCGTTTGAGCCGGAGTCGAGCGTCCCTTTCGCTGCGGTCAGGAACCCAGTCGCAGGAACGGCACGAGCATCAGGGCAACGATCAGGGCCACCGCGGCCAGTATCGCCAGCACGCGCAGAGGGTGCGCCCGAAACACATCGAAAAACCCCGGCGCGGTGCCGTCGCTCTGCGCTTGCGCGTGGGCATCGCGGGCCCGGCGTTGGCGTTCACGCTGGTAGTCGGCAAGCAGCCGTTTCGCTTCCGCGGCATCTTCGGGACGTTTGAGCCAGATGCCGCCGGCGGAAATGCCCCACATGCTCGGCCGGGTCTCGTAGCACTCGATGCCGTACTCGGCCATCAGCGCTCGAACATCGTCGGCCTCATCCTCGGGAACGTCACGAAGGTTCAACAACAAAGTAGGCATGACCTTCGGCACCTTATTTATAACTGGACGATAAACCGAAGCCAGGCGGAGCGCTGGAGCATGACTTCCGGAACATGAAGGCCAAGACCAGGTGTCTTAGCCTACCAACACACCAACACGGAGTCTGTCATGAACACTTGGAACCTGCCCCCGACCAATCCTCCCCGCCCCGCTCAGGAGCCCTCGAACGTGCCGGTGCCCAGCGGTTATCTGGACAACCAGCGCTACCGCGATCGCGAGGTCGGCACCGGCTACGGACGCAGCAGCGGCTACGCTCGCAACCGCCGATACGCTCAAGGTGACGACAAACCGTTGTTCCGCTGCGCCTAGACCCAGTAGCGCTGGCCGATTCGCGCCAGGACTTGGTTCCGAGACAAGGCGCGATTGCGGACAGCGCAGGGCCGCGACCGAAGTCCGAGGCAGAACGGTAAGCTGGCTACGGAAGCCGATTCTACTCAGACGTTTCGTCCACTTCGAGTTGGTAGTCGATCTCATAGGGCGGCGGCTCGCCGCCCTCTCCTTTCAGATAGTGGTCCATCCAGCGCATCAGCCGCAGCGAGTAGTCCCAGCGCGACGCGGCGCGGACATTGCCGTGGCCCTCACCGGGATACAGCACAAGGCGCACGGGCGCCTGCCCGGCCAGCTTCAGGTAACGGTACATGCTGCGCGACTGGCTGACGTCGACACGGGTATCGGCCTCGCCATGCAGGATCAGCGTCGGTGTCCGGGACTTGTGCGCGTGCCGGATCGGACTGGCCTGCGTGTACATCGACCAATCCTGCCACGGCCAGGTCAGGTAGTGCACGTGGTACAACTCCTGCGGAATGTCGGTGGTGCCGACCATCGCAATCTTGTCCGCCAGCCCGACGTTCATGACCGCGGCGGCAAAACGTTCACTGTAGTAGGTTGCACCCCAGGCGGTCGCATAGCCGCCGTAGGAACCACCGGTGATGCCGACGCGATCGCGGTCGACCAGACCGATCTCGATCAGATGATCGACACCGTCGACCAGGTCGTCGAACTCCTCGCGTGCCGGGCGGCCATGGTTGAGCTTGGTGAACTCGACACCGCGGCCGGTGCTGGCGCGGTAGTTCGGGAAGAACATCGCGTAGCCCTTGGCTGCGGCATGCTGCGCCGGCTGCGCGTAGCTGGTCAGCCAGCCATTGCTGTAGTGCGCTTCCGGGCCGCCGTGCACGACCAGGATCAACGGCACGCGTTCGCCTTCGGCGCGCTGTAGCGGATGAAACAGGATGCCCTCGATCTCCAGACCGTCGCGGGCGCTGTAGCGCACCACTTCCTGGCGGGTCAGGCGCACGTCAGTCAACCACGAATTGCTCTCGGTCATTCGAGCGGCAGTGCGATCGCGCCGACGCAATCGGTACACTTCGCCAGGGTGCTCGGAAGAATGGCCGAGCAGAGCGAGATCGCCGTTGCCGGGACCGTTCAACCCGGCCCAGACCACCGCTTGATCGGCAGCCAGATCACGGGCATTGCCACCATCGGCATCGATCTCGGCCAGGCGCGTGCGCGTTCCTTCGTGGCTGACGAAAACCAGGCGCCGGGCATCTCGCCACGCAACGTTCCAGACATGGCCCTCCAGACCAGGCAACAAGTCCACCGGCGCACCGCCATCCCGACCGACGACGGTCAAGCGACCCTCGCGCGGGTCGTTCAAGTCGGCGGCCGAGATCACGGCTAAATGGTGCCCGTCCGGACTCCAGACCATTGCGCCAAGTTTGCCCTCGGTCTCTACCGTGCCCAGCGTGCGACCGTCCAGATCGATGATCCGGATCCGCGAAAACATCAGTATCTCGTCGATCAGCTCGCGAGGCGCCAACTTCACTGCCAGGCGGTCGCCCGCCGGGCTCCAACTCACCTCCTGAACTGAGCCATCCAGCTCCAGCAAGCGCGGTTCGGCGTCCTCCTCGCCGAGCGTTGCGATCCACAACTGGTACGGCCGCCAGTCCTCTTCGACAATCTTTTGCGTGAAGCCTTGTTCGCGGCGCTTCTTCAGCGCCTCGTCTTCCGCAGCCTGCGCCAGCAGGGCAACGCGTTTACCATCGGGAGCCAGACTGTAGCCGCGAATATCCGTCTTGCGCTGCGCAACCCTTCGTGCGTCGCCACCGCGCAACGGAATCTGATACAGGGCCCGCGCGGGATCGCCCTCACGCTTGCCGATGAACGTGATCGCCTGTCCGTCGGCAGACCAGGCCAGCGTCGCCGGCGCCGAGCCATGGCCGATATACAGCCGACTGCGGCCCTGCCCGTTGACCAGATGCAGCTCGTTGTGCGCAGGGCCATCATCGCCGACGCCAGGTCGGCGCGGCACGCTGAGCAGATAGGCGATCTCGTCGCCATCCGGTTGCATCGCGACCTGGATCACCGAGCGGAGTTCGGCGATCTGTCTCAGACTCAAACCGTCGTCGGCAATCGTGACGGTGGCGACCAGCAGCACGATCAGACCGGACCATTTCCAGCGCAGACGCATCATCGGCTCCCTGGGAGTTGGCAAGGGCGTACGTTGTAACACATACCGCGACGAAGCCCGAAACGCTGCTAGTGTGGTGCGTCGGGAGTTTGGTGCCTTTATCGCGCCGTGGATTCGGTCTCCAGACAAGGCGCGAGGAGGAGTCATAGCAGCGCTATGGCGACGAAGAGCAACGCCGGA
>CAZFUH010000029.1:0-19560 GCA_964522235.1 uncultured Rhodanobacteraceae bacterium | reverse complement strand
CGATGAAACGAACACGGGTACTGACCGGGATCACCACCACCGGCACGCCGCATCTGGGCAACTATGTCGGCGCGATCCGGCCGGCGATCGCTGCCAGCCGTGACGATTCGGTCGATTCGTTTTTCTTCCTCGCCGACTACCACGCCCTGGTCAAGTGCGAGGACGCCGAGCGCGTACGGCGCTCGACGCTGGAGATCGCCGCCAGTTGGCTGGCCTGCGGGCTCGATCCGGAACGGGTGTACTTCTACCGGCAATCGGATATCGCCGAGATCCCCGAGTTGGCGTGGATTCTCGCCTGCAACTCGGCCAAGGGCCTGCTCAATCGAGCTCATGCCTACAAGGCAGCGGTCGATGCCAATACCCAGGATGGCGAGGATGCCGATGCCGGCATCACCATGGGTCTGTTCCTGTACCCGGTGTTGATGGCGGCCGATATCCTGGTCTTCAATGCGCACCAGGTACCGGTCGGGCGCGATCAGATCCAGCACATTGAAATGGCGCGCGACATCGCAGCGCGATTCAATCATCGCTACGGCGAGCACTTCGTACTTCCCGAGGCCCAGATCGACGAGCAGGTCGCGACGCTGCCCGGGCTGGACGGTCGGAAAATGTCCAAGAGCTACGACAATACCATTCCGCTGTGGTTGCCGGACAAGGAGCTGAAGGCGGCAATCGCGCGCATCGTCACCGACTCGCGGGCGCCCGGCGAGGCCAAGGACACCGAGGGTTCGGCTTTGTTCGACCTGTATCGGGCGTTCGCAAGTGAGGAGGAAACCAAGGCGATGCGTCAGGCCTTTGCCGAGGGCATCGCCTGGGGCGAGGCCAAGCAGCGCTTGTTTCAGCGTCTGGATGCCGAGCTGAAGCCGATGCGCGAGCGCTACTACCAACTGGTCTCGCGTCCGGGCGAGATCGAGGAGATCCTGCGCTTCGGCGGCCGCAAGGCGCGCGCGCTGGCGATTCCGCTGGTCGCCGATGTGCGCATGGCGGCAGGCATTGCACCGTTGTTCGGCATGCGCTGGCAGCAGGACAAGGCAGCCAGGACCGACAAGCAGGCGCAGCCGCGTTTCGTCACCTTTCGCGAGGGCGAGGCGTTTCGCTTCAAGCTGCTCGATGGCGAGGGCGCCCTGGTGCTGGAGAGCGTCGACTTTCCGGACCCGCAGACCTGCGGCCGCGCCGTCGGTGTGCTGAAAAAAGCTGCCGTCGGCGGCGCCATTATTTCCGCGCAGGCGCGCAATGACGGCGGTTTCCAGCTGCTCGATGACGATGATCAGCCACTCGCCGCCGGCGCCGACGCGCAGCGCTATGCTGAGGTCATGCAGGCAATCGCCCTGCTGGCGGCCTGAACCGCTCGGCTACGCCCGGCCCGGTTGTCCAGCGGCCGGGTTTTTTGCCTGGTGAGGTCGGAGATATGAGAATTCCGGGCAAAGGCTCGCTCGATTTCAGCCGTCCGCATCCCGGTTGGGCTGTCTGCTGTTGCCAGTTGCTGGCACGGACCCGGCAGACGCGATTCTGCTGGCCGCCGGCTGTGCTACGGTCGGCATCTGCCGCGGCCGCGGCAGCCGAACCGAAAGGAGACATCGCCTTGAAAAGGATTGCAGCATTGATAGTGCTGGCCGTCTGCGCCAGTACCGCAGGGGCACATTCGTCGGTGCCGATCAGTTGGAGCCATGAGATCCGCTCGATCGAACAGGTTCAGACCCGCAGTCTTGAAGCTCTGGATCTGCAGCAGCTCGCGGCGGAGGACGCATTTCTGGAAGCTGTCGGGGGCCCGCCGCGTTTTGCCGTCGATCACGATGCCGGTGAGTCGCCGGCGCGCAGCGCCGCCTGGGACGAAGCCGGCGAGTACAGCATCTGGCGCTATCGGGTTCTCGCCAAGGACGCGGCCTCGCTGAATTTCGGTTTCACTCGCTTCCATCTGCCCAAAGGGTCCGCGCTGTACATCTACAGCAGTGATCGCGAACATGTCGCTGGGCCGTATACGGCCGCGCACAACAAGGCGCATGGCCAGCTCTGGACGCCGATCCTCGCCGCCCAGGACGTGACCATTGAGCTGAACGTGCCGACCGCCGTTCGCCATCAGGTCGATCTGGAACTGGGCAAGATCAACCAGGGCTACCGGGGCTTCGGTACCGCGATCGAGGCCTACCGACAGCCGGAGCTGGATCTGGCCGCTGGCGGCAAGGCCTGCAGCAAGGAAGGCGGGGCTCGTTCCGGTGCCTGCAATACCGATGTCGCCTGTCTGTCCGACGGTGACCCGTGGAACGATCCGCGGCGCTCGGTCGGCGCCTACTCGCGCAGCGGTGTTTTCGCCTGCACCGGTTCGCTGGTGAACAACACCGCCAATGACCGGCGCATGCTGTTCATGACCGCGACCCACTGCATCAACGCGGGCCAGGCACCGAGCATCGTCGTCTACTGGAATTACGAGTGGCCGACCTGCCGGCGTCCAGGCGCCGCCGGCGGCACCTCGGTGAACCCGCCCGATCCGAGCATGACCAACAGCGGCGGCACCTGGTTGGCAGCGACGACGAATCCGTTCAGCGGCGGTGGCTGCACGGTCGGTAGTCAGTGCTCGGACGTGACCCTGATCGAGCTCGATGATCCGGCCGATCCAAACTTCGACTTGTACTGGTCCGGCTGGGATCGCAGGCCGCCGCCGACCGCCTGCGCGCAGGGAACACCGAATACGACTGAAGGCCTGTGCGCCAGCATCCATCATCCAGGTGTCGACGAGAAACGTATCACCTTCGTGGCCCAGGACATCCAGGTCGGCAACATCGCCGCGGCGACGGGTGTGCACTGGCATCCGTTCTGGCATCCAAACCCGCCGGAGCTGCCGAACATGCCAGCCGGCGGCGCACTTCCGCCCTCGGTGACCGAGGGTGGTTCCTCCGGATCGCCCTTGTATACGGCGGAGCAACGCTTTATCGGCGTGCTCAGCGGTGGCCCGGCGTTCTGTGGTGCCACTGGTGCCAGCCTGTCGGACTTCTACGGCCAACTTGCTCACGCCTGGGACGGTATTGGTACACCGACCACCCGTGTTCGCGACTATCTGGATCCGTCGGCGACGGCGCCTCTGTTCATCGACGGTCTGGGTGCGTCGCCGTTCAGCCTGTCGGCCGACCCCGCGTCGCTGGCCCTGTGCGCAAGCGATGGCAGCGCCGACGTCAGCATCGATGTCGATCCCGATCCGGGCTTCACCGATCCGGTCGATTTGAGCGCAAGTGGCCAACCGCCCGGAAGCTCGGTCAGTTTCTTGCCGGCATCGGTGTCGCCGCCGGGCAGTTCGACCTTGACCCTGGGCAGTCTGGGTGCGGCGACACCGGGCGACTACGTCCTTGTTGTGACCGGTGAAAGCGGCGGAGACCAAAGCAGCACGAGCATCGCTGTCTCGCTGAGTTCGGCCGCGCTCGGCGCGACCGTGCTGGTGGCGCCGGCCGACGGCGATCCCGCGCAGCCCGAGCAGCCGACGCTGGAGTGGGATGACAACGGCGACGCGATCGACTATCTGGTCGAGGTTGCCACCGATGATCAGTTCAACGACATCGTATTCACCGACGTCGTCGAGGGCACCTCGGTCGAAGTTGATCCGGGCCTGGCGGCCAACACCACGTACTGGTGGCGGGTGACAGCCCGCAACCACTGCGGCGATGGCGCCGTGTCCGCCGTGCGCAGCTTCTTCGTGATAGGTGCCGATCTGATCTTTGCCAATGGCTTCGAGGAACCGGTCGACCCCGATATCATCGAGTGGTCGGATATCAATCATCCGATCATGGCAGACATCAGCGGTACGTCGATTCGCTGGATCACCGGCGAGGTCATCGATGACGACCCGGACGACAATAGTTGGGACATCAACTTCTATGCGAGCGGAGGCGCGCTGACCATCTGGTGGAATTTTGCGCCGGCGATCAGCGCTGGTGTCACAGCAAGCCCTGCAAGCTCAAATCTGTCGGTATTGAGTTCGGGTGCCGTGATCGGTCCGGCCTCGACGTTCTCGCGTACCAGTGGCGCGATGACGGATTGGCGCGCCGGCGCCAGCGGCTACGTCGGATTCCGTTTCGACTGCTCGTCGCTGCCGACCGCGCCGCCGGACGATACGTGCTACGGCTATCTGCAATTCCAGACCACCGGAGCCACCGGTTTTCCGGCTACGATCATCGGCTGGGCCTACAATCGGGCGGGAAATCCGATCACGGTTCCCTGATCCGGGCGATGAAGTCCCGAGCCTGTCGGCGCGGGACTTCACTCATCTGTTCGAGGATTGTTAGGGGGCGGGAGTGGCACTATCCCGCCCCTTTTCTTTCACCGGGCGTTGATTCGAAGCTCGCAAGCTGTCGATGGCGCCGCGACCATTTGTGCTGTGACGAGTGGGCCGTCCTTCGGTCAGGCCGGTTCCTGCAAGTCATCGAGCAGGGTCTTGAGGAAGCGTGCCGCCTCGCCGCCGGTTGCGGCCCTATGGTCGAAGGTCAGCGAGATCGGCATGATCCGATGCGCTTCGAAGCCGCCGACCACAGGCCGCATCTCGTGCCGGGCCTTGCCGGCGGCGACGATCGCGACGCACGGCGGCACCACCACCGGTGTCGCGTAGCGGCCGGCGAAGACCCCGAAGTTGCTCAGGCTGATCGTATAGCCCTTCAGCTCCTCCGGCGGGATCGAACGTTCCTCGACCTGGACGCGCAGACGGTTGACGGCTTCGCGGATCTGGCCTGGGTCGAGCAGGTCGGCATTGCGCAGGGCCGGCACGAACAGACCTTCCGGGGTATCGACGGCAATGCCGAGATCGACCTGCGGATGCAGGGTACGGGTGCCGGCTTCGCCGTCGAACCAGGCATTCAGCGCCGGCACTTCGCGGCTGGCAGCGACGATGGCCCGTACCAGGCGCGCGGTGACATCGGTCTTGGCCGGCCATGCATGCAGGTCGGCGTCGTCACACAAGGTGGTCGGCACGACCTGGGCGTGGGCCTGGGCCATGATCCGGGCCATGTTGCGGCGCACGCCACGCAGCGGTTCGGGTTGTCCCATGCGCGGGCTGTCGCCCGGTGGCGAGGTGCGTACGGGTCTGCCGGTAGCCGATACGGTGGTGCGCTCGCGCGCCGGATCGGCGCCAGCCGACGATGTCGTCGGCGCTGTACCGCCCGCGACTGCGGCACGCTCGCTGCCGGCGCTGCCGGATTGCGAGGCAGGCTGTTTCGGTGGATTGGCTGCGGCGTTCTTGACATCAGCCATGGTGATGACGCCTTCGGCACCGCTGCCGCGGACGCGACTGAGGTCCACCTTCAGCTTTTTCGCCAGCGCGCGCACGGCCGGCATCGCCTTGACGCCGCCGACACTGCTGACGCGTTCGCTGTGCACGCGGTCGCTGCTTTCCATCGCGCCAACGACAGTGCCGGCATCACCGTCGGCGCGAGCGCCTTTGGCCGGCGTATCGTCGTCGGCGATCTCGCCACCGTCGTCGGAAGCGACGACCTTGCCGTCGTCGCTCGGCTTGGTTCCCGGCACCGGCTTGCCTGCCCCCTTCGGGGCGGCGGCGCCGTGATGATGGCCGGTGTCTTCGGCCTCGGCACGCTGGACGGCACCCTCGGCAAGCTCGAAGCCGGCCAGCGGGCTGCCGGTTGCGATGACATCGCCGGGGCCGCCGAACAGCTTGACCACGGTGCCGGTATACGGCGACGGTACCTCGACCACCGCCTTGGCTGTTTCCATCGACACCAGCGGCGCATCGAGCTTGATCAGGTCGCCCTCCTTGACGTGCCACTCGACGATTTCCGCGTCCGGCAGGCCTTCGCCAAGGTCGGGCAAGTTGAATGTCTTCATGAATTTCCCGGCGGTTCTTCGGAGATGTAAGAGCCTTGGCGCAATCGGAATCCCGCCAAGAGAAGGATGGCAGCCGCGAGCAGCATCAATACGACCGGGCTCGGCCCGGGGACCGGAGTCGCAGAATCGATTCCGCCTCCGACCACGAGTTCGAACTCCGCCGCGAAAACAGTGGAAGGATTGAACAAGACCGTGTAGGTGCCCGCGGGCAGCGGCGGCATCTGAAACGGAAATGAGCGCAGCACCAACCCGGGCTGGCAAATGAAGCCGCATCCATGGGAGAACGGAACGAGGATCGTGTTGCCGGTGACCTGGATGGCTGGCGGCGGCCCTCCCAACGTTGAGAATCCGAATGCGTTCGCATAGGTATGAACGCTATAGACGGCCGAAAATGCCTGGTTGGCCGGCGGTGGACTTGGGAGCGTAGTCAGCGTGGGCGGAGGCCGGTCCTGGGCAAGGGCCGAAGGAACTCCCCAGCACAAGATGCCCACGGCGGCGCCAACACGTAGACACCAGCAAGGGATCGAACTGGCCATTTCAGTCTCCTCGTCCAACTCAACTCACGGAAAGCGTGCGTTTGGCGGCATCGACGATCCGCTGCACGCCCGGCAGATACTTCATCTCCAGGCGAAACAGCGGGATGTGCGTGTCGTAGCCGGTCACGCGCTCGACCGGTGCGACCAGGTCGTAGATCGCCTGCTCGGCCAGCCTGGCGGCGATCTCGGCACCGACGGCGACATTCTTCGGGGCCTCGTGCACGATCACGCAACGTCCGGTCTTGACCACCGACTCATGGATGGTGTCGAAATCCAGCGGTTTGATCGTCGCCACGTCGATCACCTCGGCGCTGATGCCCTCGGCTTCAAGCGCGTCGGCGGCTTCCAGCGTTTCCTTGATCGTCGCGCCCCAACTGACCAGGGTCACGTCGCGGCCGTCGCGAAGCACGAAACAGACATCGAGCGGCAGGGCTTCGCCATCGTCGGGCACGTCTTCCTTGTACTGCCGGTAGATGCGCTTGGGTTCGAAGAAGATCACCGGGTCGGGATCGCGGATCGAGGCCAGCAGCAGGCCGTAGGCGCGTGCCGGCGATGACGGAATGACGATGCGCAGACCAGGAACGTTCGCGAACAACGCCTCGTTGGCCTCGGAATGGTGCTCGGGCGCACGAATGCCGCCGCCCCACGGCGCGCGCACGACCATTGGACAGCTGAGCCGACCGCGGGTGCGGTAGCGCATGCGCACAGCGTGGCACATGATCTGTTCCAGCATCGGGTAGATGAAGCCCTCGAACTGAGCTTCGGCGATCGGCTTCATGCCCTGGGCGGCCATGCCGACGGTCAGGCCGGCGATCGTGGTTTCGCACAACGGCGTGTCGATCACCCGCCACGGCCCGAACTTTTCCTGCAGCCCGACCGTGGCACGGAACACGCCGCCGTTGACGCCGACGTCTTCGCCGAGCACGACGACGCTGTCGTCGCGTTGCATCTCGTAGGCCAGGGCCTGGGTGACGCCTTCGATCAGGGTGATCGGCGCCTTCGTCGTCTGCTCAGCCACGACCGACCTCCCGGGCGACGGCCAGGGCGCGTTGCTGGGCGATCTCCAACGGCATCTCCTCGTACAGGTAGTCAAACATCGCTTCCACCGGTTGCGCCTTGGTGCTCAGATAGGCATCGACCTCCTCGTTGACGCGCGCCTCGCACTCGCTCTTCCAGGCCTCTTCCTTGGCATCGCTCCAGGCGCCCAGTCGGGTCAGATAGGCACGCAGGCGGCCCAGTGGTTCCTTCTGCCAGGCCACCTTGACCTCGTCATCGGGGCGGTAGCGGCGGGCATCGTCGGCCGTGGTGTGGTCGTGCAGGCGGTAGGTCACCATCTCGATCAGGCTGCCGCCGCCGCCGCTGCGGGCGCGCTCCAGGGCCTGATCCATGGCCTCATGGCAGGCGATGACATCGTTGCCGTCCACTTGCAGGCAGTACAGGCCGCCGGCGATGCCCTTCTGGGCCAAGGTCTTGGCGCCGGTCTGCTTGCTGCGCGGCACCGAGATCGCCCACTGATTGTTGACCACGACCATTACCAGTGGCAGTTCGAAGGCTCCGGCCGAATTCAGCGCGGAATAGAAATCGGCCTTCGACGAGCCGCCGTCGCCGCAGACGCTGACCGCAACCCGCTTTTCGCTGCGGATCTTGAACGCGAGCGCGGCCCCGGCCGCATGCAGACACTGGGTCGCGATCGGCACCGACCAGGCAAAGTCATGGCGGGGAACAGCGAAATCGTTGCCACGCTCATCGCCGCCCCAGTACAGCAGCACTTCCCGCGGCTTGACGCCACGGCGGAATTGCGCGGCGTATTCGCGATAGGCCGGCGCCAATACATCTTCGGGCCGCATCGCCGAGCCGATCGCGGCGTGCGCGGCCTCGTGACCGAGACTGGAGGCATAGGTGCCGAGCTTGCCGGTGCGTTGCAGGGCAATGGCCTTGGTGTCGAACACCCGGGTGAAGCTCATGAGCTGGTAGATCTGCACCAGCTGGTCCAGATCCTTGGCGATGGCCGGCAGGTTCTTGCCCTGCG
Organism: uncultured Rhodanobacteraceae bacterium; assembly: GCA_964522235.1. Taxonomy (GTDB): domain Bacteria; phylum Pseudomonadota; class Gammaproteobacteria; order Xanthomonadales; family UBA2363; genus Pseudofulvimonas. The sequence continues at coordinate 11,178 of CAZFUH010000029.1, read as the reverse complement.
GATGGCCATCCGGATCGAGGTACTGGCGGTATTCGATCTCGAAGGTGGCGGCGATGGTCACAGCGGAGTCCTGAAGTTCGGTCAGCGTCTATCGAGCGGGGCGCCCTGAATAGCAAGGCGGAGCGTGGATAGCAAGGCGCAGCGCAGCGCCCGCCGGATGCCGGTCATCTTGTCCATACCGTGACGAACGCGCTCGCGGCATGTTCTGATGCCCCGGCCATCATGCCGGCCGGCCGGTGCCGCTGGCTATACTCTCATGCTTGACGTGATCATCACCGACGACGCAAATGACTGAACCGGAGAACCTGCGCACACTGGAAGACGGCATCGAACGCAACCTGCGCGAGAAGCTGGACTACGGCGGCTATCTGCAGCTGGACCAGCTGCTGTCGGCGCAGCGGCCGGTGTCCAGCCCCGAACACCACGACGAGCTGCTGTTCATCGTTCAGCATCAGGTCGCCGAATTGTGGATGAAGCTGGTCATCCATGAACTGAAGGCGGCGCTGGCATTCATTGCCGAGGACCGCATCGATCGCGCGCTGAAGGTGTTGGCGCGGGTCAAGCAGATCCAGCGCCAGCTGTTCGAGCAATGGGGCGTGCTGGAAACGCTGACGCCGAGCGAATACCTGCAATTTCGCGACCTGCTCGGCCCGGCCTCGGGTTTTCAGTCCTATCAATATCGAATGGTCGAGTTCCTGCTCGGCAACAAGAACGAAGCGATGCTGGCGGTATTCGATCATGATGGCGAGCATCAGGCCGCGCTGCGCGAAGTGCTGGAGGCGCCGAGCCTGTACGACGAGTTCCTGCGCTGGCTGGGCCGCCATGGCCATGACGTGCCGGCGTCACGGCTGCAGCGCGACTGGTCGAAGCCGAACGTGCGCTGCGCCGAGTTGCTGCCGGTGTTCCGGCGCGTCTACGAGGATCCTGAGTTGCATTGGGAGGCGTACAACATCGCCGAGAAACTGGTCGACGTCGAAGAGAGTTTTCAGCTCTGGCGCTTCCGGCATATGAAGACGGTCGAGCGCATCATCGGCTTCCGCCGCGGTACCGGCGGCTCCAGCGGCGTCGCCTTTCTGAAGCGGGCGCTGGACTTGAGCTTCTTCCCGGAGTTGTTCGAGGTTCGCACCTTGCTCGGTACGCCTTGGAACGGTGATGCCAAGCCCTAGGATTTCAGTACATCGGTGCCTTTCGACGGGCAAAAAAAGCGCCGTCCGAGGGAGTGCGGACGGCGTGCCCAAGGGGCTGTGAGCCCCGATGAAAGGAGTGTGTCTGCAAACACAGACACGGGTGCCGGAATTTTGTTCGCAAACGCTTCAGCCGGCCTTCATCGCCGTGTTAATCGCAACTAACACGGCATCGTCTTCGGCGTCACGGTGCGCACGAACGACCACCGGCTGACCATCTCGAAGTCGCTCGGCACCGCGCACGATCAGCACGTCGCCGATGGCGATCTCGCCGTCGATCTCAACATAGTCGTCGTGAAGTTCGCCAGCTACTACCAGGACGCGCTCGGCGGTGCCATCGTCGCGGATGCGAAACACATAGCTGCCCTCGGGCCGCAACACCAGGGCGTCGCGCGGTGCCGTGACGGCCAAGCGCGTCGCCGTCTGCGGCAGCGCGACTTCGGCGGCACTGCCAACCAGCCAGTCGCCGTCATTCAGTTCCAGGCGCAGTTCCAGCTGCCGCGAGACCTGGTCGGCGGCGGGCACGACGGCGCGGATGCGGCCGTTGCGAACCCGGTTGTCGTGCCGGACCGGCACGTCCTGGCCGATCGCAAGCAGGCTAGCGAGCGCCGCCGGCGCCCGGGCGCTGAGTTCGACGCTGTCGGTTTCGACCAGGCGCACCGCTGCCGCGCCGGCTTGCTGGTATTCGCCGACCTGGGCCAGGCGCTCGACGACGACACCGTTGAACGGCGCCCGCATCGTCGCAATCGCCAGGCGCTGACGGGCACGATCGCGCGCGACTTCCGCCTGAGCCGTTTCCCGTCGGCGGATCTCCAGGTTCGACTCGGCCTCGTCGAGCTGGCTGACGGCGACCAGGCGATTGTCACGCAGTGCCTGCAGTCGTTCCAGTTGCCGTGCCGCCTGGTCCTGCTCGGCACGACGCCGGCCGATCAGGGCTTCGGCCTCGCGCACCTCCAGTTGCAAGGTGCTTTCGTCGATGCGCGCGACCGCCTGACCGGCCTCGATGCGGCTGCCGATTTCGGCGACGAAGACCAGGCGGCCGGCGACTTCGCCGGCGATCCGGGCGTCGTTGCGGCTGACCACGCTGGCCGGGACCCAGACCGATGCGGTCGACTCACGCGCCAGCGCCGGCGCGGTCTCAACCGTGGCCGGCGCCGGTACCGGTGCGGACGCAGCGACCGGTTCGTTCGAAGCCGGTGCCTCCGGCCACAAGACAAAGGCGGTTGCGGCAGCGGCCGACAGGGTCAGGCCGAGCAGGAGCGGGGTGCGCTTGATCATGGCGTTTTCGTCAGGTTTCGGAATCGTTGATTTGGGTTCGGGTCAGGCCGCGGCCGGCAAGGCCGGCAGCGCCAGCTGCGGCTGGGACCTGCGTTGCTGCCTGCCAAAGCGCAACAGACAGGGCATCAGCACCGCGATGAACAGCAGGTTCAGAAGCACACCACCGACGGTGACTGCGGCCAGGCCGCGATAGATCACGGCGCCCGGTCCAGGATTCAGCGCCATCGGCAGTGCGCCGAGAATGCCGGTCAAGGCGCCGATCAGAATTGGCCGCAGGCGTTGCTGCAATGCCTGTTCGACGGCGGCATCGCGGTCCAGCCCCTCGGCCTGCGCCGCCCGCGTCTGCGCAACCAGCAGGATCGCGTTATTGATGACGATGCCGAGCAGCATGATGAAGCCAATCATCGACAGCAGGTCCAGCGACTGGAAACTGACCAGACCCAGGGCTCGCAGACCAAGCACGCCGCCGAGCAGGGCGACCGGCATCGCCAGCATCACGTAGCCAGCGTCGCGCAGCGACTTGAACAGCGCCGTCATCAGCATGAACAGGACCAGCAGTGCGAGCAGGAAATTGCTGCCCAGGCTGGTCACCATGCTGTGCAGACGGTCGGCGCTGCCCGCGAGCTGGATGCTGGCATTGGCCGGCAAGCCGCTGCGCAGAATCGGCAGGACCTCGGCTTCGATCTTCGTCAGCGCTTCCTCCAGGGACAGGCTCGCCGGCGGGTCGATGGTCAGGCTGACCGAGCGCCGGCGGTCGACCCGGCGAATCTGACTCGGCGACAGTGTCGTCTCCAGGCGTGCCAGTTCGGCCAAAGGCACGACGCCGGCGCGCGGCGTCGCCAGCGGTACTTCGCCCAGGCGTTCCGGAGCTACCGCGAGCTGGCTGCGAAGAATGATGTCCAGACGCTGATCGCCATCGAAATGCTCGCCCAGCCAGACGCCCTGGCCGAGCGCCCGCACGACGGTACCGAGATCGTGCCGGCTCCAGCCGGCCTCGGCGAGACGACGATCGTCCGGATGCAGGCGCAGCTCCGGTTGAACGGCGTCGGCGTTCGGGAACGCCTGGACATTGGCGCCCGGGAACACCGACTCCAGCAGTTCCTGACCATCCTGGGCGGCCAGCTTCAGCACCTCGCCATCGCCATGGGCGATGTTCAGCGCGATCGCACGATTGGAGCCGCCGAAGCCGCCGAACAGGTTGCCCTCGCTGACGAAGGCCCGGGTGTCGGGCAGGCCGGCCAAGATCTCGTCACGGATGATGCGTTCCATTTCGCCGATTCGGCCACCATCGAGAACGCGGGCGCCAAGGGTGCCGCCGCCGGGCCAGACCAGGATGTAGTAGTTGCTCAGCGCCGGCTGCCGCTCGCCGTGCATGAACGGCTGCATCCGGGCATTGATTTCGCTGACGATCTCGCGGTCGATCAGCTCCGCGCCCATGCCCGGCGGGAACTGCAGGAAGGCGTCGATCGCGGCCCGCTTGACCGGCGGCAGATAGTCGATGCGCGGCAGCAGCAGCCAGGCCAACAGCAGCGGCAAGACCGTCAGACCGATGATCCACGTGGTGCGCTTGCGCTGGCTGTCGCTGGCACGCATCAGGCGCGCGGTCAGGCGCGGCCAGCCCTGGGTCTTGCTCGCGCTCAACCGCTTCGCGCGCAACCAGCCCCCGGCTGCGGTCGGCAGTACGAACATCGCGACCGCCATCGAGATCGCAACCGCGATCGACACCGTCAGCGCCAGATCCGCAAACAGCTGGCCCTCGACATCGGCAAGGAACAGCACCGGCAGGAATACGGCGATCGTGGTCAAGGTCGAGGCCAGCAGCGCGCCGCGGACCTGGGCGATTCCGCGCAGCGCCGCCTGCATCGCGGTCATGCCCTGCTCGCGCAGGCGCAGGATGTTCTCGGCGACGACCACGGCAGCATCCATGACCATGCCGACCGCGAACGCGAGGCCGGCCAGCGAGATCATGTTCAGTGTCCGTCCGGTCAAGGCCAGGACCAGAAAGGTCGCTGCGAGCGAGATCGGGATCGCGGTCGCGATCAGGACGGTGGCGCGGGCGTTGCGCAGGAACCAGCCGATGCAGGCGACCGCGAGCACGATGCCGGCGAGCAGGTTGCCGCCGAGCAGGGAGATCGCGCGGTTGATGAACAGGGACGGATCGAAGCTCTGCTCGATGCCCAGGCCGCGTTCGGCCAGGACGCCGGTGCGCAGTTCATCGATCGTGCGCTTGACTTCGTCCAGCGTGGTGAGCACGTTCGCGCCGCTGTCGCGGTCGATGCGCAGGCCGATGGCCGGATTGCCGTTCTGGTAGGCCAGAAACTGGCGCTCGGGGGGCTTGACCTCGATGCTGGCGATGTCACCCAGTCGCACGGGCGCGCCATCGCGCCACAGCAGGATCAGCTGCCGCAGCTCGTCGGGTGCATAGCGCCCGGCCATACGCAGCGTGTATTGGCGGCGGCCGGCTTCGACCAGACCACCGGAGACGTCGGTGGCGCGGCCGATCAGACCGACCAGTTCGGGCAGGCCGATGCCGAGCGCGGCGGCCGTGCCGGGATCCAGCGTGATCGCGAGCTGCTCGCGCGGGCCACCATTGACCTCGACCCCCGCGACGCCGGGCACGGCGGCGATCCGCGGCACGATCTCGTCTTCGATGTAGCGCCGGTAGTCGGCGATCTCGCCGTCGTTGCCGGGCAGCTTCTGGACAAAAAACCACGAGAGCACCTGGTTCGCCTGCTGGCCCTGCATCTGCACCACCGGCGGATCGGCATCGGGCGGCAGCGCCGGCAGCCGGTTCAGCCGGCCCAGCACTTCGACCAGGGCGGAACGCATATCGGTACCGATGGCAAAGCTCAGGTCGACGCCGGCGCGGCCGGCATTGGCAAAGCCGGTCATCTCCTGCAGGCCAGGCAGCCCTTGCAACACCGATTCAATCGGCTCCAGCAGCTCTGCCTCGACCTCGGCCGGCGATGCCGCCCGCCAGGAGGCCTGGACCGACATCTGCGGCCGCTCGATGTCCGGAAACAGTTGCAGCGGCAGGCGCAGCAGGGCGAGCGTGCCGAAGACCAGGATCAGGGCGACCGCGGCGGCCACGGCGGCGGGGTTTTTGACGGCGTTTTCGATCAGGCGCATCGCTGCGGTTCCGTGCTTCCGGTGCCAGATTGCGCCCGGTTCGAAGCGATCGGATGCGCCAATGGTCATGGAAGTTTCTGCGTCGGCGACCAGGCGCATAGCGCGCGCGGCGAAGCGTTCGCGGTCTCGTTTCAACGTGCGCCGAAACGACACGATCGAGCGGTGATCCCGGTCCGGCCAGCTGGCAGCGGGTACAATTGGCGGCTTTGCCGCATTCGACCGGAACCGACACCCATGCTGGACAAGAGCTTCGACCCTGCCGTCATCGAGACCGTCTGGTACGAGCGCTGGGAACGGCTCGGCGTGTTCCAGCCTGATGGCGACCCGAACAAGCCGGCGTACTGCATTCTGCTGCCGCCGCCGAATGTCACCGGCACCTTGCACATGGGTCATGCCTTCCAGCACACGCTGATGGACGCCCTGGTGCGCTACCAGCGCATGCGCGGCAGCGACGTGCTCTGGCAGGTTGGCACCGATCACGCCGGCATCGCCACCGAGATGGTCGTCAGCCGCCAGCTCGCGGCCGAGGATCTGACCCGAAACGGTCTCGGCCGCGACGCCTTCATCGACCGCGTCTGGCAGTGGAAGCAGCAGTCCGGCGACACCATCGCCCGGCAGATGCGCCGGCTCGGCGCATCCGGCGACTGGTCGCGGCAGGTGTTCACGATGGACGCAATGCCGTCGGCGAGCGTGATCGAGGCCTTTGTCCGTCTCCATGAGCAGGGCCTGATCTATCGCGGTCAGAAGCTGGTCAACTGGGATCCGGTGCTGAAGACGGCGATCTCGGATCTGGAGGTGGTCAGCGAGGAGGAACAGGGCTCGCTGTGGTCGATCCGCTATCCACTCAGCGACGGCAACGGCTATCTGACCGTCGCAACGACACGGCCGGAGACCATGCTCGGCGATGTCGCCGTCGCCGTGCATCCGGACGACGAGCGCTACGCGCACCTGATCGGCAAGACCCTGAGTCTGCCGCTGAGCGAGCGCGAGATTCCGATCATCGCCGACGACTATGTCGACCGCGAGTTCGGCACCGGCTGCGTCAAGATCACGCCGGCACACGATTTCAACGACTACATGATCGGCAGCCGGCACCAGCTGCCGATCATGAATGTGTTTACCGATGAGGCGCGGATCAATGACAACGCGCCGGTGAAATATCGTGGCCTGGATCGATTTGAAGCCAGGGCCGTGGTCCTGGCCGATCTCGAACAGCTCGGCCTGCTGGTCGATCAACAGGCACACAAGTTGATGGTGCCGCGCGGCGACCGAACCGGGCAGATCATCGAGCCGTACCTGACCTGGCAGTGGTTCGTGAGCATGGACGAGCTGGCTCGACGCGGTCTGCAGCGGGTCGAGAACGGCGATGTCCGCTTCGTGCCCGGCAACTGGATCAGCACCTACCGGCACTGGCTCGGCAATATCCAGGACTGGTGCATCAGCCGCCAGCTCTGGTGGGGACACCGGATCCCCGCCTGGTATGGCGAGGACGGCCAGTTCTTTGTCGGTCGTGACGAGGCGCAGGCACGCGAGCGGGCCATCGCCGCCGGCTATTCCGGTCCGTTGCGCCAGGATGATGATGTTCTGGAGACCTGGTTCAGTTCGGCACTGTGGCCGTTCTCGACCCTGGGCTGGCCCGACCCGGAGGCGATGAAGACGCGCGGATTCGATCGCTTCCTGCCGTCGTCGGTCCTGGTCACCGGCTTCGACATCATCTTCTTCTGGGTCGCCCGGATGATCATGATGAGCGATCACTTCACGGGCGAGGTGCCGTTCAAGGATGTCTACATCACCGGCCTGGTGCGCGACAAGGACGGCCAGAAGATGTCCAAGTCCAAGGGCAATGTGCTCGATCCGATCGACCTGATCGATGGCATTGCGCTCGACGATCTGGTCGCCAAGCGTACCGCCGGCCTGATGCAGCCGAAGATGGCGAAGACGATCGAGCAGGCGACCCGCAAGGACTACCCCGAAGGCATCCCGGCGTTCGGCGCCGACGCCCTGCGCTTCACCTTCGCGTCGCTGGCCAGCCATGGTCGCGACATCAAGTTCGACCTGAATCGCTGCGAGGGCTACAAGAACTTCTGCAACAAGCTGTGGAACGCGGCACGCTTCGTGCTGATGAACAGCGAAGACGCTGCGCCGGCGGCGGACGCTGTTCCAGCTGCCGGCTCCGACATCGAGCGCTGGATCGTCGCCCGCCTGGCCGCGACCATCGCCGAGGTCGAGCGGCAGTTCGCCGAGTATCGCTTCGACCTCGCGGCGCAGGCGCTGTACAGCTTCGTCTGGGATGAGTACTGCGACTGGTTCGTCGAATTCGCCAAGCCGGCTCTTCAGGGCGCAGATGCGGCGGCGCGGGCATCGATCCAGCACACCCTGCTGTATGTGCTGGAAGCGGCGCTGCGCGCCCTGCATCCGCTGATCCCATTTGTGACCGAGACGATCTGGCAGCAGGTCGCACCGCGCCTGGGCTTGGACGGAGAGACGATCTGCCGCCAGCGCTGGCCGAACGTCGTGGCCGGTGCCGATGACGCTGCGACTGTCGCCAGCATCGACTGGCTGCGCACCGTCGTTTCCGGCGTGCGCGGGTTCAAGAGCCAGATGGGCCTGGCGCCCGGGCGCGAGCTGAGCCTGGTCTTCGTCGGCGGAGACGCGAACCAGCGCGAGCTGGTTGAGCGCCATGCCGGCCAACTGCGCTTTCTGACCCGGGCAAACGAGCTGCGCGTGCTCGCGACCGGCGCGGACGAACCCGCCGGTGCGACCCTGGTGGCGCAGATCGGCGATCAGCGTGTCCTGGTGCCGGTTGCCGGCCTGATCGATATCGAGGCCGAGCTGAAGCGTCTGGACAAGGAGATCGTGCGCGTCGATACCGAGATCAAGAAATGCCGCGGCAAGCTCGGCAACGACAACTTCGTCGCCAATGCCCCGGCAGCCGTCGTCGAACAGGAGCGCGCCCGCCTGGTCGAGTGGCAGGGCCAGCTCGACGGCCTGCGCGCGCAGCGTCAGAACCTGGCCGGCGCTTGAGCATGTCGGCCGAGTCGGACCAAGGCATTCGCACCCTGCTGCTCGCGGCAATGGACGAGCTGCAGCAGCTGAGCCGCGATTCGGAGCAGGCGCGGGCGCCGGTGCAGCTCGACCAGCAGGCGGTCGGTCGCCTGTCGCGGATGGACGCGATGCAGCAGCAGGCGATGGCCCAGGCCGAGGAGGGTCGTCGGCGTAGCCAGTGCCTGCGCCTGCAGGCAGCGCTGTACCGCCTCGACGCCGGCGACTACGGTGACTGCGTCGATTGCGGCGAGCCGATTGCGCCGGCGCGGCTGCGCCTGGATCCGGCCGCTGAACGTTGCATTGCCTGCGCCGAGAAGCGGGAGTGAGCGTAGCAACGGGTTTCCGGTGGGGCTGGAGGCCCGGCTAGCCCGCGGCTACCCGGCGATCAAGTCGCATTCAAGCGAAGGGAGCGGCCGCGAGGTCGGCGCGCAGCGACACCAATGTGGGTGCAGCAAGCGTGACTGTGGCCTGATAGGCGGCATGATCGACGCGCAGGTGGATGGCCGCGCCGTCGCGCACCGCCTGAGCCTGGGCCGGAGTCAACTCGAAACGCAGGAAATGCACCGCCGAGGTCTTGTCGTCGCCGCCGCGCGGCAGATCCTCGTCGGCATGGGTGCGGGCTGTACCGTGGCCGTCGACGTCCAGGTGCACGCGATGCTCGATGCCTGCCAGCTCGACCAATCGACGGGTTCGCTGGTCACGGTCCGGGTACTCGATCAGCATCGTCGCCTTGAGGTTGCCGGCGTCGGGTATCAGCGGGTTGTAGGCGTCGAGTTCGTCCTGGATCGCGTCGGCTTCGAAGATGCGTTCGATACGCAGCATTTCCTGCACCTGGTACTGGATCGTCAGGCGATCCTCGAACAGCAGGGACATGTGCGGTCCGAGCGCGACCGAACGCACGCGTTTGTGCGCCAGCACCTTGGCGCGGAAATCGTCGCGTGCCGTGGCATAGTCTTCGAGCTTGAACAGGTCGTCGCGGGTCAGGTCGTTCATGTCGGCGATCGTGTCCTCAAACGCCGTAGGCGTGGCGAAGCAGGGAAATCGGATGTTCGGCATGACCGCCGTCGCCGAGGCCATGGGCGATGTGGTCGCCGGCCATCGGACAATCGCTGCTGAAGTGATCGCAGCCGGACTGCTCGACGCGCCGCTCGACCGGCTTGGCAATCTTGCGTGATCGTGCATAGGTTGCCTTCTTGACGCCATAGGTGCCGTCGTGACCGGAGCAGCGTTCGATGACCTCGAAGCGTGTTTCCGGGACCAGAGCCAGAATCTCGCGGGTCTTCGGGCCGATGTTCTGGACGCGCTGATGGCAGGGCACGTGGTAGGCGATCAAGCCCAGCGCGTTCGCGAAGCGGGTATCGAGCCGACCGTCGCGATGGCGGTGCATCAGGTACTCGAACGGGTCGAACAGGTGCTGGCGGATCAGCGCCAGCTCGGCGTCGTCGGGAAACATCAACGGCAGTTCCTGCTTGAACATCAGCACACACGATGGAATCGGCGCCATGATGTCCCAGCCGTCACGCACGGCATCGAGCAGCAACGGCTGGTTCGCCTGCCGGTAGCGGTCGACGCTGTCGAGGTCACCCAGTTCCAGCTTCGGCATGCCGCAGCAGGCGCGCTGTTGCAGCAATTGAACCGGAATGCCGTTGTGGCGCAGCACCACGGCCAGATCCTCGACCACCTGCGGCATGTTGAACTCGCCGTAGCAGGTGGCGAAGATCGCCACCTTGCCCCTGGTCGGCCCGCACGCGACCGCCTCGCCGTCGCCCAGGTGTGGGTGCCTGCGCCTGCGCAAGCGGCGACTGGCGGTCTTGCCGTGGTAGCTGGGTACCTTGGCGTCGCGATGTACCCCGAGGGTTTTTTCCAGCAGGCCGCGCATCGGCTTGCTGCGGTTTGCGGCATTGACGGCTTCGACGACGATCGGAATCGTGGCCAGCTTGCCGACGGTCATCGTATTCGACAGCACTCGCGCCGAAAGCGGTGCGCCATGGGCACGGAACGCGACCGCTTTCGCCCGCAGCATCAGATGGGGAAAGTCCAGGTTCCACGGGTGCGGCGGGATGTACGGGCACTTGGTCTGGTAGCACAGATCGCACAGGTAGCACTGTTCGACCACCTTGGCGTAGTCGGCCTTGTCGACACCATCGACCTCCATCGTCGTCGATTCGTCGACCAGGTCGAACAGGGTCGGGAACGCATGACACAGGCTGACGCAGCGGCGGCAGCCATGACACAAGTCGAACACGCGTTCCAACTCGGCATCGAGCGCGTCCGGATCCCAGAACTGCGGGTTCTTCCAGTCCAGCGGATGCCGGGTCGGCGCGTCCAGGCTGCCCTCGCGAAACTCGCCGTTCATCGCCACCCCCGTGAAGCGTGAAACGGGTGAAGGGGAGTGGGAAACGAGAGATCATCACGCCGAAGCGCGTCCCTCGTTCTTGATCCCCGCCCCTCGATCAGTCGAGCTCGTTGAGCGCCTTCTGGAACCGGTTGGCGTGCGAGCGCTCGGCCTTGGCCAGGGTCTCGAACCAGTCGGCGATTTCAT
>CAZFUH010000028.1:12006-20238 GCA_964522235.1 uncultured Rhodanobacteraceae bacterium | reverse complement strand
CCCCCTGGCGCATTCGCAATATGCCCAAACGCCGCCAGAAACTGTTGTGCGTCCATCACGAGGACTCCTTGTCCGTGGCGGCCTTGCGTGCGGCGGAGTCTGGGTTTCCGCTTTCGCGGGAAGGACGATCAACGCGGTTCTCCAGCCTTGCCCGTGAGCGTTCGATGGCTTCATGCAGTTTGGCTTGCAGCACTTCTCTGGGCGGCAGGGTGGTGAGGTATTCGGCGACGTGGATGCCGCTGGCGTCGAGTTCCAGCAACTCGATCTGCTCGTGCTTCTTGCCGCCGCACAGGATGATGCCCAGCGGTGGGGCTTCGCCGGGTTCCTGCTCGTGCTTGGCCAGCCAGCGCAGGTAGAGCTCCATCTGGCCCTTGTCGGCGGCCTTGAAGTCGCCCAGTTTCAGCTCGATGACCACCAGCCGCTTCAGGCGGCGGTTGTAGAGCAGCAGGTCGATGTAGAAATCGTCGTGGTCGATCTGGATGCGCTTCTGGCGGGCCACGAAGGTGAAGCCGGTGCCCAGTTCCAGCAGGAAGTGCTCCAGCTCGCGCAGAATGGCGTCTTCCAGGTCCTTTTCCAGATAGCGGTCCTGCAGGCCCAGGAAGTCCAGTACGTAGGGGTCCTTCAACACCAACGCCGGGCTGAGTGCGCCCTGTTCGCGCAGTGCGGCGAGCTCCTGCGTCAGCACTTCGTCGGGTTTGCGCGAAAGCGCCGTGCGCTCGAACAGCATGGAGTCCAGCCGCTGCTGCAGGGTGCGGGTGCTCCATCGCTCCTGCTGGCACATCTGCAGGTAGAAGTCGCGCTTGAGTGGATCTTCGATGTAGATCAGGGTCTTGATGTGCGTCCAGCTCAATTGTCTCCGCACTGCGGAGACACTTTCCTCGCTGGGAAGGATTTCGGCGAAGCGCAGCATGTGGCGCAGGTTCTTGGCCGAGAAGCCGCGCCCATAGTCGGCTTCGAGCTGTGTGGCCAAGGCAGCGACGATCTGCTCGCCATAGGGCGCGCGCTCGCCGCCGAGCACTTCGTTGCGAATGCGGCTGCCGATGTGCCAGTAGAGCATCGTCAGCGCGCTGTTGACCGTCACCGCCAGTTCACTGCGGCTGCGTTCGATCAGCTGACGGATGTCACCCAGCAACTGCGGTGCGGCGATCTCCGGTGCCACAGGCTTCATGCTTCGGCCTCTGCGCTGAAGTGATGCGCCAGCGCGGCGGCCAGCTCGCTCTTGAGCTGGTTTTCGGTTTCTTCGATTTCGCCGAGCAGTTTCTTGTATTTCTCCAGCAGCAGGTCGGGGTCGTGGGTTTCTTCTTCCGGTGCGTTGGGATTTTTGATGTCGAGGTTGAAGATGGGCCAGTACAGGCGATCGCCTGCGGCCTGCGCATCGCGTGCTTGCAGGCGCAGCGGCTCGGCCCTGGCGCGCAGCTCGGCAATCTGCGAGTCGACCTTGGCCCGGTGCTCGGCGTCGCCCGTACCGACCAGGCTGTTGCGCAGATCCCTTGCTTCGGCTTCAAGTGCGGCGGCCTCGTTGTTCAAGGCTTCGGAGCGCTGCCAGTGCGGTTGTGCGGCAGCCTCGGCCTGTTCCCGACGGGACTTGAAATCGATCTTCCAGGCGAACTCGTTCTCGACGCGGTCGGCAAAGTCGCTCGCCTCGCTGCCCCACCAGTCCCGTACGGGAGCGAATTCCTCGATACGGATGGGCTTGGTCTTGGAATAGCTCTTGTAGCCCGGCGGATAGGGGTGCTCGTAGAACCAGATGGTCTCGGTGTGGAAGTGCTCGCTGCCGTCATCGACCCGCGCACCCTTGGTGAAGAACAGCAGGTTGGTCTTGATGGTCGTGTAGGGTGCAAACACGCCCTTGGGCAGGCGGATAATGGTGTGCAGCCTGCATTCGCGCAGCAGCAGCTTTTTCAGCGTGCCCTTGATGCCGTCGCCGAACAGGAAGCCGTCGGGCAGCACCACGGCTGCACGCCCGTTCTCCTTCAGCAGCTTCTTGATGATCAGCGCCATGAACATGTCGGCAGTTTCGCGGGTGCGCAGATCGGCCGGATAGTCGCCGCCTACCGTGTCGTCTTCATAGCCACCGAAGGGCGGATTGGTGATCAGGCAATCCACCTTGTCGTTGGCGCTCCATTCGTTCCAGCCGATTCCGAGGGTGTTCTTGTGCTCGATCTGGCTGGGCACGTCGATGCCGTGCAACAGCATGTTGGTCGTGCACAGCAGGTGGGGCAGTTGCTTCTTTTCGATGCCGTGAATCAGCGTCTCGATGGCGCGCTGGTCTTCGGCACTGGATCTACTGCTGATCTGGGTGCGAAAGTGATCGATGGTGGCGGTCAGGAAGCCACCGGTCCCGCAGGCCGGATCCATCACGGTTTCGCGCTTGTCCAGGCGCGGGTTGACCCGATCGACCATGAAGGCGGTGATGGCGCGCGGCGTGTAGAACTCGCCCGAATTGCCTGCGCCGCGCAGGTCGTTGAGCATTTGTTCGTATACATCACCCAGGCTGGCGCGGGTCCTGAAGTCATGGAAGTTGATGGCGTCTTCCAGCTTCTCGATCACCGCCAGCATCTGCGGCCCGGACTTCATGTAGTTGTTGGCGTCTTCGAACACGCTCTTGATGACTTTGTGTTGCGGGCTCTGGCTGGCGTCGATCTGGTCCTTGAGTGCCGGAAACAGTTCGTTGTTGACGAAGCTGATCAGCTCGCTGCCGACGATCTTGGGTTTCTTCTTGCCGGCGTCATCAACCTTGTAGGCGGCCCAGTTGCGCCAGCGGAAGCGCTCAGGCAAGGGCGACCTGTAGGCAGCGTTGTCGTCTTCCCATTCTTCCTCGCGTTGGTCGAAGACTTTCAGGAACAGCATCCAGGTGAGCTGGCTGAGGCGCTGGGCATCGCCATCTACGCCGTCGTCCTTGCGCATGATGTCCTGGATGGACTTGATGGTGCTGCTGAGGTTCATTGCGTCCTTCTCTTACTCGTTGGGCCGAGCGATGCTCAAGCCTGCTTCTGTTCGGGTACGTCGTAGAGCGCCTGTTCGAGAGCCTGCACAGCCTGGGAATATTGCTCGACGCCACCGAAGATGCCGCGCCGGATCTGCGTCTTGCTGCCGAATTGATCAAACGGTGGCAGTTCGAGCACCTTGGCGTCTTCGATGTCCTGCACGCCGTGGTCGGCGAACTTCTCGAGCAGGGCATCGAGCACCGCACGCGCCTGTTCGCCATACTTGCCGAACACGTCGCGCTTCCTGACGTTGTTGGCGCGCTCACGGCGGGTCAGCGGCTTCTGGTCGAAGGCCACGTAAGCGACCAGATCGAACGCATCCAGTTCGCTGCCGTTGGCCACCGCCTGCTGCAGGACTTCGAGCGCCACACCGTGTTCGCTCAGTAGTTCCAGCACCGCCTGCTTGCGCTCGGCGCTGTTCCAGCGACGCAGGAAGTCGGTCAGCGTGCCGAATTCAGCCTTCAGCGTCTTCTTGATGTCGTCCTTCAGTAGAACGCGGAGATCTTCGGTGATGAGCTTGCCGTCGGCATCCAGGTATTGCGAACGCTCTACTGCGACTCGCACGTTCACGTCGTCGATCACGTACCTGGTGCGGCCTTCGCCGTCACCGCCACCGTCACCGCCACCGCCACCGCCACCGCCGGTATCGTCGTCGGTTTCCTCGCCACCCGTCGCGCCAGGTTCGTACGGTGGCGGCTCAGGTTCGCCAAGGCTGTCTGGCCCCGTCTCGTCTGGTGGGACGACAGGCTGATCGGATGTCGGTTCATAGACCACCACCGGCTCGCCGTCGAAATCCGGGTCGGCGAACAGGCGTGTCGCGCCCTTGAAGTCCATGATGGTGAAGTAGAGCTTCTGGTAGTCCTCGCGCAGCCGCGTGCCACGACCAATGATCTGCTTGAACTCGGTCATCGAGTTGATGGTCTGGTCCAGCACGATCAGCTTGCAGGTCTTGGCGTCGACGCCGGTGGTCAGCAGCTTGGAGGTCGTGGCGATGACTGGATATGGCTCGTCGTTGTCGATGAAGTACGAGAGCTGGCTCTTGCCGTCGTTGTCGTCGCCGGTGATGCGCATCACGTATCGGCGGTTGCTGGCCGCGGCCGGGATCAGCTTGACCAGTTCCTGCCGCATTCGTTCGGCGTGATCCTGGTCGTCGCAGAAAACAATGGTCTTGGCCATCGGATCGGTGGCCTTGAGGTATTCCCAGACCTTGCTGGCGACGAGCCTGGTGCGCTTTTCCAGGACCAGCGTGCGGTCGAAATCCTTGGTGTTGTAGTGGCGCTGCGCAACCGTCTGACCGAGCTTGTCGACCTTCCCGTGTTCTGGCGTATAGCCGACAGCATCGACATCGGTGGCGATGCGGATCACCTTGTACGGCGCGAGGAAGCCGTCTTCGATCCCCTGCCTGAGCGAGTAAGTGTAGACCGGGTCGCCAAAGTAGGTGATGTTGCTGACCTCCTTGGTTTCCTTGGGCGTAGCCGTGAGGCCCAAATGTGTGGCGCCGTTGAAGTACTCAAGCACTTCATGCCAGGCCGAATCATCTGCGGCACTGCCGCGGTGGCATTCATCGACAACGATCAGGTCGAAAAAGTCGGCCGGGAACTGCTTGTAGATCTGCTTCCACTCCTCCTTGCCGGTGACCGCCTGATACAGGGCGAGGTAGATCTCGTAGTTCTTCTTGACTTCGCGGTTGGTGACCTTGTGCATGACCTCGCCAAAGGGCGCGAAGTCCTGCTGCATGGTCTGGTCGACGAGGATGTTTCGGTCAGCCAGAAACAGGATGCGCTTTTTGGCCTTGGCCTTCCACATTCGCCAGATGATCTGGAAGGCGGTGTAGGTCTTACCGGTACCGGTGGCCATGACCAGCAGCACGCGTTTCTGCCCTTTGGCGATGGCTTCGACGGCGCGGTTGATGGCGACGCGCTGGTAATAGCGCGCTTCGCGGCCACTGCCATCGGTGTAGAACGGTTGCTCGATGAGTTTGACCGCCTCGGGTGCGGCCAGACCCTTCCATTGCTGGTACAGCGACCAAAGAACATCCAATGACGGAAACTTGCCGAGCTCAACCTCACGTTCAACAGGCTGGCTGATACCGGTGCGGTCGTGGAGCAGGAAGCCATCGCCATTGCTGCTGATGGCAAAGGGCGCATCGAGCATTTCGGCGTAAGCCAATGCCTGCTGCATGCCATGGCCGACCGAGAAGCGCGCCTGCTTGGCCTCGACTACCGCAATCGGGACGTTGGGCCGGGCGTACAGAACGAAGTCGGCGCGCTTCGGACCACCTTTGGCATCGGGATTCTTGATGCGTGCTGCGAGCTTGCCGCGCACCATGACGCGGCCATCCGTGAGTTTTACCTCTTCGCGGAACTGGTGCTGCTGCCAACCCGCCTGAACGATGGCGGGCGTGATGAACTTGGTGCAGATGTCGCGCTCACTGAGCTGGAACTTGTCCATATCAGAAGGGTTCCTCTGTGGCGCGGCCCTGCTCGTCGTCTGCACCACCGGCACGCACCCATTTGTCGACCGCAGACAACTGGAATCTCCACAATCGCCCGATCATATGCGCGGGCAGCCCCTTTGGTGCGCCATCAGTAGAGGATATTAGGAAACTTGACGCCCTTTCCCAGCAGTCTGCCGGCTAACCGGAGGCGGGTCAAGGATCGGTTTGGCCGTGTGGTGGGCGTCGTTGAGGAGCGTTTCGGCGGATTCGTTGACAGCTGATGGGGGTTCCGCAGCGGCGATCCCGGCGGTTGCCCGCCACCTCCCAGCGTCGGCCCGAACGCAGCCCTGCGGGATCGTTGCCGCACCGTGTTTTCTCTCTGGTTTCGTCTTCGACCCTTCGACAGTACTCAGGACAGACTTCGTGGCCAGTGGGCCGTCACGCGACCGCAGCGGGTGGTGCGCGTGCTGAGGGCCGGTAAGCGCTGGCAGTGACGAGGCCATGGCCGCGTTGCGGATGAGCTCGATCACCTGCCGCATCGCCACCGGCAAGCACGCCGAGCGCAACCTGGTCACCCTGCAAACGCTGCCCGGCGACGGCGGTTCGCTGGAAGGCGGCGCCGGCGTAGCCAACGCTAGGCGGCTGGAGTGAGCACGCCGCGCCAGGGCAGGTGGATCGGCGGCCGCAGAAGGAGCGGCGGATTAGCCTGAATCGAACGGCACGATGCCGGCGACGGGCGCCGGCATCGTGGTGTTGGCGGGATTTCCGAACCGGCGCCGGTAGAGAGAGATCACCCGGCAAACTCGGCCCTGAAACCTGCTAGCGAAGCACCAGACGCACGCCGTAGGCGCTGAGCGCCGGGTTTACCGGCTGGTAGAACACTACGCGCTGCGACGCCGGATTGGTGCAGTTTTCGGTCTTGCCCGAGGTGAAGCTGCCACCGGAGGTCAGGCCCTGGGCCTGGGTACCGGAGATCACCGAGCCGCCGGAGTCACCGGTGCCGACACATGCGCTGGCCTGACGCAGACCACGCACCGCCCCTTGGGCGTAGTTCACGGTCACATTGGTGCGCGTGATCTGGCCGCAGCGCCAGCCGGTACGGTAGCCCGATCGGCAGACCGACGCCCCGACGGCCGCCTGAGAGCTGCCGCGAACCTCGGCGTAGCCGCCCGTGTTGTAGCGCGTGACCAGTCCCCACAGACGATCGGTCGGGCTGTTGCGGACATTGGCCCACATGTAGTCCACACCCGGGAAGTTGCTGCCCTGGATCGATCCCACCGTTACGCCGGCGATGCGCACGGCCGTACCGCGGCGGCCACAGTGACCGGCCGAGACGAAGCCTTGTGTGCTGCCGCGGGTCACGGCGAAACCGACGGAACAGCCGTTCCACTGGCGGCCGCCATAGATGTCCACGGCTGGCGTCGGAACGCCCTCGGAGACTTCGAACCGCACACGATCGGCGTCCACCTTGCTGTTGGCGACGAACTCGGTCGCATTGCGCTCGGCGTCCGGCGCGATCGTGATCACGACCGAGTTGCTGGCCAGATCAATGCCCCACGAATGTACGCCTTGCAGTTGCGGCTGCAACACGCCGCGTGCACCGAAAGCCGTTTCGTCGAGATTGGCCAGGGTCGCATCGAGATCGATCAGACTATGGACGACCTGACGCGTGTGTGCGCCGGTGACCGCGTCGACACCGCGGCTATCGCCCGCAATCGCAACCACGAAGCGGAACTCGCCTGCGTCGTCGCGCTCGATCCAGCCTCCAGCGAAACGATCGCCGAAGGTGTCACGCGCTTCCTCGGTCAGATCCAGCGCAAGCTTTTCAAGCTCGATGAGCCGATGAACCTGCCCGTCGTCGAGACTCAGGTCCCGCTTCATGGCATCCAGCATGCCTGAGTCGAGACCAGGCTCCGTGACCGACGCCGTTGCCGTGCCGGCAACCGCCGAGAAGATCAGGGCGGCAAGCCAAGTCTTCGTCCCCTTGAAGTTTGAATAATTCATTGAACCCCTCCGAAAAAATCGTCCGTGGACGAACAGTGATGATGAAACGGCACCGCCCTGCTTCCCATCCTTGAATGCGGGCCTTCGCGCAGGCGGCCGTGTGACGGCGCTTCCGTCACTGCATATCCATACACTTCACTGCGTCGGATCCGGCCAAACCGGGTATTTCAAGACCTTGTCGAACGCTTGGTCTCGGGAGGATGAGCGGGTTTAAGTTGGACTCTCAATGACTTGTACTACAAGAGTTTTGACTGTTGATCCAAGGCTAGGGCTTCCATCGTGCACCCGTCCGGCACGATGCTCCGCAGCACTGCTACGACGTGATACCGATCACGGATTTCCGAGCGTGGGTTCGCCTTGTCGCACCCTGGATTCGTCCTGTCCGAAACTGGGCGGAGTCGGCGTGTACACACTGGCGGCCTGGTGTCGCTGCCGCCATCCGCGGCAGTCTTGCGAAGGCGTGCGCAGGCCGGATCCGCCTTGATCAACGCAATCATGTATCGGTGCCTCGATCCCGGCGGCGGATCTGCTCTCCATCTGAGCGGACATCGTCTTCAGACGCGCGACCTGCGCCATCAGCAAGAACACCAGCACCAGAATCAGCGCACTTCCGCTGACGATTGCTCCTACCGCCCAAGGATGGCGCCGCAACAGACACGATAGGACGTAGCCTGATCGTCCGCCCACGGCATGTACCGGTTGGCGGTAGGCGAACCGTTTCAGATCGGCGGAGAAAGCCGCCACCGATGGGTAGCGGTGTCGAGGGTCGTCGGCCATCGCCCGGCTTGTGATGGCGTTGATCTC
>CAZFUH010000028.1:0-11906 GCA_964522235.1 uncultured Rhodanobacteraceae bacterium | reverse complement strand
TGCCCGTCCTTGGTGGAGCCGCCATCGATCAGGCGGGCGATGTTTGGATGGTCCAAACGGGCCAGGATCTGACGCTCACGGCGGAACAGGCGCTGCCGGCGCGGATCCTTGGTGCAGCCGTATCCCCACTTCAGCGCAACCGTGTGCTCGAACTCGCCGTCCGCCCGATGGGCGAGGTACACGGCCGACATGCCACCGCAATCCAGTTCTCTCGCGATCCGGTATGGACCGACCAGCTCACCCGGTGCCAGTGACGGCGGAACGCAGCCTCGAACGAAATTCCGCACGAGTGGCCCGCGCAGCAGCACGCCCGGCTCCAGCAGACGGCTCACGCCCCTGGCACTCCGGCCGCGGTTCCATCCGCTGTGAGCCGATGTCGCGACGCTGCCACCGTAGACGCATCCGAGAAGTGCGGGCTGGTGATCAACAGGCGATCACGAGCCACGGTGTAGAGTCTTCGAACCGTTCGTTCCGAGACCCCCATGACCTGGGCGGTTTCCGCCTCGGAATAGCCGGCAAAGACCCGGCACTCAAGCACCTTGACCAGCCTGGGATCATCCTCCTCCAGGGGCGCCAGCATCTGCTCGAGATGCAGCAGTTCCTCCGCCTCCTGCAAGGCCGCCTTTTCGTCCTCAACCAGGGAACATCCATTCTGACCGTGGCCGCGACGCCGTGCCGCAAGATCCCGGGCATGATTGATCAGCAGATGCCTCATTGCGGTCGCAGCGACGGCAAGAAAATGAGCCCTGTTCATCGGAGTGCGGACCCCCTCGCGCACCATCCGCAGATAGCACTCGTGCACCAGGACTGTGGCATCCAGGTCGTCGCGATGCGCACAGCCCAGGTAGCGGCGAGCGCGAAATCGCAGATCCTGGTAAAGAAGACCGAATACCTCGCCTTCTGCCGAGCAGTCACCCGCCCGTACCCGATCCAGCAACAATGTGATCTCGCCCATCTCCGCCCCCCCGACTTCCGGGCGGAGCTCCAGTCAGCAGCAACGGGGGCGATGTGTTCCCCGACTTCCAGCACCCTCACGGCCGCACTGAAGTCGCCTTCCGTGCCGCACCGTTCACCCGAAGCTGTTCAGGTCGAGATGCCCCTGGGTCGGTGATGCGTAGCCACCGACCCGTCGCTGACCGAATTCCGCCTGTCTGTATCGCCTGGCCGTCACTCCGTCGAGACGCATCGAACCATCCTGGCCAACCCGCGCTGTTGGAAAATGACTTTAGATTCAGGCTGAAGCGGGTGTCAACGACCAGATTGGAATAGCCATATGCCTGCGGGAGAATTTCCGAGCCCCTAGTGCCGGCTACCGGAATGGCCGGCAAGCTCATGGCGGCCGCGCACCGGCGCCGACACAATCGCATGCACCATCGGCGAACTCGCCATCTCGACAGGCGCCTCGCCACGGTTGAACAGCACCACCGCGTGTTCGCCGCCCTTCAGCGAGCGCGCCCAGATCTCGAGGTCGCCATCCTTCCAGATGCGCCGTGCCTGCTGGCCCAGCGGCCCTCACATCGGCCCTGTCGGCAGCGTCCGACAGGCTGCTGGCGCACTTGGGATCGCCGACGCAGATGCCGATGCTGTCCACATCACCGCCCGGCCTGATTCGACGGCCCGGTGCGAGCAAAAAGCTCCTGGAGGCCGATGAAGAGATGAAGACGGTTCTTGCAGTTACCGACACCGGGACGCGAGTTTTGCTCCATGGTTCGCCAGATCCTGGCCATCTTCCGCGCCTTCCTCCGCAAGACACTCGGCTTCTCAAAGTAGCCGTAGCGCTTCTTCGACCAACGCTTGAACTCATATGCCTCGGACACCTTCAGCCGAAGCAGGGCATGGTCGATGGACTCCTCCGCCGCCACCATTACTTTGCGACCCACATCGTTGCGTCTTAACGGGCGACGCGACCGGGATTGTTCAGATCGACCGGGTGCCGACCTGGTCGACAGAGCGTAGCCGAACGTTCGCCGCGACTGCAAACAGATCCGCGGCCAGCCAAAGCCGAGCAATCACCTCGGTCCAGCTCCCGCATCGAGCCAGCTTCGCGACTGTCGTCAGAGAATCCGGGGGCTCGCCGCAGGACTACCGCGACGGTCAGTAAGGAACCTCCGGCATCCACACCAGCAACCGTGCTGCCATATAGGCGATACCGATGGCGAACACAGACGGGGCGGCATAGAAGATCGACGCCTCGTTCCGAAATCGTGCGAGGGCGGCCAACACCCAGGTCAAAACGCAGAGTGCAAGGCACAGTACGCAGAGGAGAAGCAGAACACGCTCCTCGAGTAAACGAGGAGATCCATGATTTGCTCCGTCAGCCAGCCTCTTGCCGTCGAAATTCGCTGATCGGTGTCCGGACCGTTTTCAGGGGATTCGAGTCTTCTGGTACGAGCCTGCGAGCTGGGAAACCCGGCCGGACTCGTCGACTCGATCACTGACCGGAAGGCGGTTTCTTGTACTGCGCCGTCCCCGCGTCCGTGCGGAGCAGCTGAAAAGCGGCGAACAGCGGCAGTTCGATACCTTCGTGAAAGACCAGGGTGGTTTCCAGGCCTCCGTCGGTCAGGAAGGGTCGGTTGATCAACGGCGGTAGCGTCTGGCGGTACTTGCTCATGGGATGGCTCTCGTTCGATTGGATTTCAGGGTCCGCATGAATCGGCGGGGCGGACCGGAATCAGGGACGCCATCACTGCGGAGTCCTGGAGAATCGTTCTCTGCGAAGCGGTGCGCACAGCTACCCGGCGCCGGACCGCCTGCTTCGACTTGCATCCTGTCTACGCAATACCGCGACCACTCCCGCCAACGCCCGTGCCGCATCGCCTCGGCTTCTTCCGCAGCAGGTTCCAGCACTGGCTGTGGAGACAGGTCTGTGATTGGCTGCAACGCACTTCGTCGTCGTAACGCACAAGTTCTTTGCCGGCAGCGGTCCGTTCTCCAGCTTGATGTGCTGGCGGGCGTCACGTCGACACCCGGGCGACGCGGATGGGTCGGGCACCATCGATGGCGCCGGATCAGGAATGGTGCGTCATTGCTACTTCGATCCAAGCGGCCATTGCTCGGCGCACGGCAGGTTTGCCGTCAGTCGCTGTCGCTCTTGCGACGACGTGCGCGCGGGTGCGCGGCGTCGTAGACGCGGGCCAGATGCTGGAAGTCCAGATGCGTGTAGATCTGGGTCGTCGCGATGTCGGCATGGCCGAGCAGCTCCTGGACACCGCGCAGGTCCTGCGACGATTCCAGGACATGGCTGGCGCAGGAATGGCGCAGCAGATGCGGGTACATGCGCTGGGCCATGCCCTGAATTCGCGCCAGCTGCTTGATCCGCAGTTGCACGGCTCGGACGCTGAGGTGGCCACCGCCACGACCGGGAAAGACCGCTTCGGCGCTACCGCCGCCACGGAGTGCGCGCCATGCCTCCAGCGCTTCGCGGGCACTGCGGCCGACCGGTACCAGGCGGGTGCGGCCGCCCTTGCCGACAACGCGCAGCTCGTCCAGCGCCGGGGCGAAGTCGCCCCAGCGTACGGCGACCAGTTCGCTGACCCGCAGACCGGACGAGTAGGCCAGCTCAAACAATGCCCGATCACGGGCGGCCAGCCCGGGGTCGCCGTCGATGCCATCCAGAAACGCCGCCATGGCGTCGGTATCGAGCACGCCCGGCAGCTTGCGGCCGGTCTTCGGTGCGCGCAGGCCGACCGCCGGATTCGCCTCGACACGGCCCTCGCGCAGCAGCCAGGCAAAAAAGCTGCGTATCGACGACAGCCAACGGGCCAGCGACCGGCCACCGAGACCGCGGCGATGCTCGCGCGCGACCAGGGCGCGCAACTGCTCGCCATGCAGCGCTGACCAGTCGCCCAGCGCCAGCTCTCGGACATGCCCGGTCAACCGGGCCAGATCGCGGCTGTACGCGGCCAGCGTGTTGTCGGACAACCGCCGCACCACCTTGAGGTGATCGAGGTAGGTGCGAATGTCGGCGTCCGGATCGAACATGATCGGATCAACACTCACCGTACCGGCGCAGGGTCGCGGCGACGGTTTCACCGATCAGCTCCAGGAAGAACGTGCCCTGACCGGGATGGAAGCGGTTCGCATCCGGTCTGCCGATCGCCAGCAGGCCCTGCCCGCGCAGCGGCAGCAGGGCGCAGGACGCGATGCGCCCGGCAGCGGTGGCGAACAGCAGGTCCAGTTGCTCCGGCGTCAGCCGGCCGCACAATGGCTGCTCGCGCTTGAGTATGTCGGCGATCGGCTTCAGGCCGGCATCACTGGCCGGGATCGCCAGCAACCAATCGGCTGCGGGCAGGTCGGGATCGGCCTTGTGCAGCAACAGCCGGACCTGGTCGGTACCGAAGTCTTCGCGCAATGCCGCGATCAGACGGCGTACCGCCTCGTCGGCGCCGCGGGCGCGGATCAATGCCAGGTTCAACGCATGCACCCGCCGCATCAAGGTCTCGTTCTCGCCGGCGATCTCGATCAGCTCCTTGATCCGGCGAGCGAAATCGCGGTTCTTGTCGCGCAGCACTTCCAACTGATAGCCGGCCAGCGAAGCGGCACGACCGTTGCCATGCTCCTTCGGCACGACCAGGGTCAGTGCAAGGTCGGGATGGCTGTTGAGAAATTCCGGATGCCGGCGCAGGTAGCTGGCGACCTCGGCGGCGCTGACGGCCTCGTGTTTCGCCCCCATGACTCAGTTTTCTCCCCATGCTTGCCGGTGTCCGGCATCCGGCCAACGGCCGTCGAATACGAATGCGGTCGGCCCGCTCATACGCACAGGCTCGTCGGCACCGCCGGCCCAGACCACGTCCAGAGTACCGCCGGGCAACTCGATCGCGCTGCGCTCGTCGACGAGGCCGATGCGATGCAGCCAGGCGTGCGCGGCGCACGCGCCGCTGCCGCAGGCCAGGGTCTCGCCGACGCCGCGCTCGATCACGCGCAGTCGGATGCGGCTACGATCAACGACCTGGGCAAAGCCGACGTTGCAGCCGTTTGGGAATGCCGCATGGCCTTGTAGGGCAAGCGCAAGATCCAAGGGAGCGTCGAGCACGTCGTCGATTTCGATCACGACATGCGGGTTGCCGAGCGAAACGGCGCCGAATCCGGCCTGGACACCGCCGGCATCCAGGCGCCAGGCGCGGCCATCGACGTTGGCGCCGTGCATCGGCAGCGCCTCGGCTCGGAAGTCGGGCACGCCCAGCGTGACCTCGAAGCCGCCGTCCGCGAGCACGCGCACCGGCACCGGGCCGCTGGGACTGTCGAGCTCGGCGGTGTCCTTCAGCTCGCCGGCGGCATGCAGCCATGCCGCCAGACAGCGCACGCCATTGCCGCACTGACGGGCATCGGAACCATCGCCGTTGACGATGCGATACGAGGCCAGGGCAGCGGACCGCGTCGATGGCAGCAGGATCATCACCTGGTCGCAGCCGACCCCGTAGTGACGGTCGGCGATGAGCGCAAGTTCGTCGCGCCCCGGCAGTGAGCCGCGCTGACGCAGATCGAGCACGACGAAGTCGTTGCCGGCGCCGTGCATCTTGGTGAACGGCAGGCTCACCGGAAGTCCGCTGGCCTCAAGCCGTGATCAAGCCGGACATCGACGGGCGCCGAGCGGGCATCAATCGCGACGATCACGACGACGGCGCTGGCGTTCGTCGTCGGCGGGAGCGGACTGCTCGGCCTCAGCCTGGGCTTCCAGCTTGGCGGCCGCCAATTCCTGCTCGGTCATCGGCTGCGGCGCCACCGGATCGCGCAGATACAGATCGCCCTTGTTGCCGCAGGCGCTCAGCAGGGTCAAGGCCAGAACGGCCAGCAGGGTGTACAGCGATGCGCGCATCAGGCGTCCTCGTGAAGTTCCAGGTACTGAGTATACTCAGGCCATGGTGTCCCCGACCTGGCTAACCGCCCCGTTCAGCTGGCTGTTGATCATCGCAGTGATCGCCGGCGTGCTCGGCTTGATGGCGATCATCGCGTTGCTGCGCGCCGTGCGCGAGCGGCGGCCGCTGCGGGCAGTGAACCGATTGTTGTTGACCTTGGTGCTGGCGACAACCACGCTGGCGGCGGCGTTCCTGGCCCTGGCCCTGCATGGTTACGGCCGGCTGACCACGGAATTGCCGGTCGCCCGACTGGAATTCCGTCAGACCGGCACGCAGTCGTTCGAGGCCACCTTGTATTTGGCCGACCAGCGCCGACTGCAGCTTCCGCTGCAAGGTGACGAATGGCAGCTCGATGCCCGGGTGGTCAAATGGCGGCCATTCGCGGTGCTTGCCGGCCTGGATCCGGTGTACAAGCTGGATCGCCTCAGCGGTCGCTATCGCGATCTCGATACCGAGCGCAGTGCCGTGCGCAGCGTGCACGATCTCAGCGGCGGGGCTCGGGTCGATTTGTGGCGGCTGGCCGAGAGCTATCCGGGCTGGCTGCCCTTTGTCGATACCGAGTACGGCAGCGGCGCCTACTTGCCGATGCGTGACGGCGCCGCCTTCGAGGTTACGCTCAGCCCGCTCGGCGGTCTGGTTGCACGTCCGAGCGCTGTCGCACCCGGCGACTGATGGCGGCGCGGCCGCGCCGGCGCCGACGCAGCGACGACGGTGCCGGACGGGCTCCGGCCACGCCTGCTGCCGCGTCCGGGGCCAGCAGCAGATCCAGCCCGAACGCTGCCGACGGCAGCAGCCACAACCACAACGCCACAGGTCCGATCGCGGTCACGGCACCGTGCAGCGGCGGCATTGCCGCGTAGACCGTGCCCCCGATGGCGGCCCAGACCAGCAGGGCGCGGCGGCATCCGGACATGGTTTCAAATTCCTGTTTCAGCTTGGCGATCATTGGGGTCTCCCGGTCGGATGGACGACCAGGTCACCCTGACTCATCGCTGTCTCAGCCAACGCGACTGCACGGTAGAAACCGTTAGTCCTGACTGACCAGGCTTTGCTGATGGAAGCGGATCAGAAAGCCGGCGCCGCCCTCGTCCGGCGGGTCGTAGTCGAGATCGGCACCATTGGATTCGCACAGTTGCCGGCACAGATAGAGTCCCAGCCCGGTGCCATGGGCGCCCGTCGTGTAGAAGGGTTGGAACAGACGTCCGATCCGGTCATCGGGCACGCCATTGCCATTGTCAGCCACCAGCAGGCTGGGATCGCCGGTCTTGTTGTCGATGCCCAGACGCACCGTGATCCGCAGCGGTGCATCGGCGCGGCGACCGTAGTTCATCGCGTTGCCAAGCAGGTTGCTGACCACCTGCTCCAGATGCACCAGATCGAACAGCACTTCGCAAGGCGCGTTTGCCGGGTCGAAACCCAACTCGTCGCCTTCGGGCAGACGGGTCAGCCGGAATTCTTCTAGGTATTGAATCAGCCAGGCATTCAGGTCGATCGTTTCCGGCCGGGCCCGCTCGCGCTTGGCCAGATCCAGGACACCGCGAACGATTCGTTCCAGACGTTGGCTGTGCTTGCCGATGATCTCGACCAGACGCTTGTCGCGCGCCGGCAGGTCGGTTGATTCGGCGAGCAACTGGCCGGACTGCTGGATCGCCGCGAGCGGATTACGCAGTTCGTGGGCAATGCTCGCCGACAGTCGGCCCAGCGTGTCCAGGGTCAGAGCTTCGGCACGCTGATTCAGCAGGGCGGCATCATCGAAGAACACGACGGTGAGATCGTCACGATTGGAGAACAGACGCAAAAAGCGTGGCAGCGCCGCGCTGCCACCCTCGGCGAGGATGCGCGGCACCTGCGGCTGCTCGCCGCTGGTTCGCCAGTGCCGCCAATCCTCGTCGAGGCTGGGACTGATCGTTTCGATCCCGACCTGACCGCGACGAGAGCCCCCCAGCATGCGCAGCGCCGCCTCGTTCATGCGCTGAACCCGGCCTTCGACATCGAGCAGGAGCACACCGGTGCGCATGCGCTGTACGACCAGGTCGTTGAGCCGATCCAGATCGATCAGCTCGACGCCACGCCGCGCCGCCAAGGCCTCGGCGCTGCGCGCGCGGACCCCGACCAGGGAGGCGACCGCAGCGACGACGAAGGTCACGACGCCGAACGCGGCGGCATTCGCCGTTGCCTGATCCATGCCGCCGGCAATGCCGTGGGAGAACATCGCCGCCAACATGCCAATCACCGCCAACGCCGCGGCGCCCAGCGCCAGGCGCACCGGCAGGTAATGCGAGGCGCCAGCGACGCTGACCAGCAGCAGCAGCGGCAGGGTCGACTCCATGCCCTGGGTCAGCAGCATCGCCACCGACACCGCCGCGATATCGAGCAACAGCCCGAGCACCAGTTCCAGCTTGTCCGGCAGCCGCTGGTTGACGCCATACAGGATCAGCACGACGGCCGCACCGAGATACGCCAAGGCCATCGCCCGGGTCGTGTGCAGATCGGCGAACCGGATCCAATCGCGCTCGTAGCCGGCGAAGGTCAGCAGCACGGCCAGGCCAGCGAGCACCATGCGGTAGACGCGCAGGTAATTCATCTCGCGCGGCTTCGGCTGCGCGATTGCATCGACCTGCACCAGGTTGGTGAAAACTTCGGCCAGCTTGCTCTTGCGCATCATCGTCATCAACGTCGCGAAATTGACCACTGGCGTCTCCCCTATGACACCCTGGTCGTCACCCTACTGCGGATGGCCGCCGACGCCAACTGGCCTGAAGTGCTCCCTGCCCTTCATTGCTGGGGCCAGGGTGCCACTGTTGCAGCAAACGTGGGCCGGAGGACGGTGCTGGCGGAGTCGACACCGCCCAGGTTCCTGTCTACCGGCCAGGCTCCTATACACTCCGGGTGATTCCAGATCTCCCGGAGCCTGCACATGCGTCTGCTTTCGATCCTCGTCCTGTTCTCCGGCCTGGCGGCGGCAACCGCGGCGCCGGCGCAAGTGCAATCCGAAGCAATCGAACGGGTTCGGATCGGTGACCGCAGCAGCGAAGGCGTCCCGGAGCTGCCAGCCGACTTGCTGGCCCGCCTGCAACGCTATCAGAACACCCGCGCGGCGAGCTTCGCCGGATGGCTCGACGACGGCCTGCTGATCAGCACCCGGTTCAGCGAAACCAACCAGGTGCATCGCGTTCGTGCGCCGATGGCGGCGCGCGAACAACTCAGTTTCATGCATGAGCCGGTGATGGCACCGGCCAGCGCGCCGGCCGGCGCGCCGGCCTTTGCCTACTTGATGGACATCGGCGGCTCGGAGTTCTGGCAGCTCTACCTTTACGATCTGGCCAGCCGCGAAGTCCGGCTGCTGTCCGACGGCCGTTCCCGCAATGAACGGCCGCTGTGGTCGAATGCCGGCGACCGCATCGCCTACAGCACCACCCGACGCAGCGGCCGCGACTCCGACATCCACATCGTCGATCGTAGCGGCAACAGCACACCAGTCCTGGAGCGCGAGGGCGCTTGGTATGCGGCCGCGTGGTCGCCCGACGACCGTCGCCTCCTGGTCATCCGGTACTTGTCGGTCAACCATGTCCAGCCGCACCTTCTTGACCTGGACAGCGGCGATCTGACCGCCCTGCACACCTCCGACGATCCGGCCGGCTATGGCAATCTGGCATTCTCTCCAGACGGTCGCGGCTACTACTACACCTCGGACGAGGACAGCGAATTCCGGCAACTGCGTCACCGCGACTTCGACGGTGGCCAGACCCGCATTCTCAGCGGCCACCTGCCTTGGGACGTGCGCGCATTCGAAATTTCCCGAGACGGCCGCCATCTGGCCTATGTCGCGAATGAAGACGGGCTGGGCACCCTGCATCTGCTGCGCCTGCCGGATGAAACCGAACTCGCCGTTCCCGATCTTCCGCCGGGGATGGTCATGCCCGGAGGCTTCTCCCCGGACGGCGGGCGGTTGGCGGTAACGATCAACGGCGCGGCCTCTCCAAGCGATGTTTATGTCGTGGACGTCGCCGACAATCGCCTGGTGCGCTGGACGCAGAGCGAGGTCGGCGGTCTGGATGCCAGCCGCTTTGTCGAACCGAGCCTGATCCGCTACCCGACCTTCGATCAGGTCGACGGCGCCACACGGACGATTCCGGCCTTCTACTACCGCCCGCCCGGCGACGGCCCGTTCCCGGTCGTGGTCAATATCCATGGCGGCCCGGAGGCGCAGGCGCTGCCGGTGTTCTCGCCGAACTTCCAGTTCCTGGTCCGGGAGCTGGGCATCGCCGTTCTGGTGCCGAACGTGCGCGGTTCGGCCGGTTACGGCAAGACCTATCTGCAACTGGACAACGGTCGTCTGCGCGAGGATTCGGTCAGGGACATTGGCGCCTTGCTCGATTGGGTGCAGACCCGGCCCGAACTGGATGCCGAACGCATCGGCGTCGCCGGCGGCAGCTATGGCGGCTACATGGTTCTCGCCTCGATGGTGCACTACAACAATCGCTTGCGCGCAGGCATCAATGTCGTCGGCATCTCCAACTTCGTCACCTTCCTGGAAAACACCGAATCCTATCGCCGCGACCTTCGTCGAGCCGAATACGGCGACGAGCGAGACCCGGACATGCGCACCTTCCTGGAGTCGATCTCGCCGTTGAGCCATGCCGACAAGATCACCCGCCCGCTGTTCGTCGCCCAGGGCACCAACGATCCGCGCGTACCGGTGTCGGAGGCCGAACAGATCGTCCGCAAGGTACGCGGCAATGGCGGCGAGGTCTGGTATCTGCTGTTCCACGACGAAGGCCACGGCTTTGCCAAGAAGCGCAACCGCGACCACTATGAAGCCAGCGCGATGCTGTTCTGGCAGACCCATCTGCTCGATCGCGACGAAGACTGAACACCGGCCGTCACAGCGAATCGCGGCGAAACTGGAACCGGCCACCACATCGCGTCAACAGGACTATGATGGACGTCCCATGGTCTTGCCGATGCCGTGATGGTGATCTCGCCGACGGATCCGGTTGCTGCGGCGCACGATGAAGAGCGCGATGCCCTGACGATTGCGCCGGCCCAGGCCGACGACTGCAGCTGCCTGTCGGCGTTGGCGTTTGCTGCCAAGGCGCACTGGGGCTATCCCGCGCAATGGCTGGAGGCCTGGCGGCAGGAACTGACCCTGACCCCCGATCAACTCAGCGACTGGTGGGTGTACCTGGCCCGAAGTGAACACGATGCGCTCGGCTTCTATGCGCTCGGTGTCGCCGGCAGCATCGGCAGCATCGAACATTTCTGGGTCGCTCCACGCTACCACGGTCACGGCGTGGGCCGGGCGCTGTTTCGGCACCTGATCCGACAAGCGCTGACCCTGCATCTGGCCTTGGTCGAGATTGAATCCGATCCGAACGCAGAAACGTTCTACCGGCGCATGGGTGCGCAACCGGCCGGCTGCGTGTGCCGGCCGGTGCTCGGCGAACACCGGGTGCTGCCGGTACTGCATCTGCCGCTGGTCGAACCATCGCCGCAACACCACCCAGCAGGTCCGCACTGACTGCGATAGCCCACGGCGGCGAGCGTCGACTGCGGCGGAAGCTGTCGGCAGCGTTCGCGACCCAAAGGTTCGGGCCTTCAAGCCAGTCGCAGCAGGTCGATCGCGAAGTCGGCTTCGAAGGGTGGCACGTTGCACTCGATCACATCGCCTGGTGCGATGTGCAAACGCAGGCCGACGACATCGGCAGCCACCGGCAGCCGGGTGCAGCAGCGATCGACCAGTACCGCCAGATGCACGGCCTGGGCGCCGTGACCACGCAGGAACTCCAGTACCCGGAATGCCGAATAGCCCTGGTAGAGCACATCGTCGACGACGATCAGGCGCTGGCCGGAATAGTCGGCCGTAGCCTGATCGGCAGTTGGTTCCAGACTGGTCTCTGGATGCAACAAGGTCAGGTCGTCGCCATAGCGCTTGACCTTGAGATCGATCCGTCGCAGATCCAGGTCCGGAACGCGCGCGCGCAGACATTCCGCCAAGCGGTCGGCCAGTGGCGCGCCGCGGCGCAGTACACCGACCAGAACCGTCGGTCG
>CAZFUH010000027.1:0-20268 GCA_964522235.1 uncultured Rhodanobacteraceae bacterium | reverse complement strand
GTCGTCGTTGGGGACGATCGAATAGCTCACCGGGCCGCCGTCGAAGGCGGTCGCGACCGATTGGCTGTTGCAGGCCAGGGTGTACCAGGGATCGACCGTAGCCACCGGTTCGCTGAACACCACGGTCAAGCTACTGTCGAGCGCAACCTGGCTGGCACCATCGGCCGGTATCGTCGAGGTCACGGCTGGCGGGTGGTCGATCGGCGGTCCGCCGGCGACGGTGAGACTGAAATCGTCGAGTCCAAGCGCATCATCGGCGCCGGCGATATCGACATCGGTCCAGCGCAGCCATAGCGAGGCGCCGGCCGCAAATGTGATGCCGTCGAACTCGCCATTGATCAGGACGCGGTTGGCTGCCGCGTTGCCGTCCAGGCCTCGAGCCGGCCCGGCCGTGATCGGCGAGATGACATCCAGCGTCGGCACCGCGACCCAGGTTGCGCCGTCGTCGTGCAGCGAGCCGGCATCGAGGCTGTACTCGAATCGCAGACGGTCCGGCGCCGGACGGTCCGGCGCGCCCAGCCGCCACTGCTCGCCAGCGTAGGCCAGGGCAAGGCCGCTGATGGCCGCACCGGTGTCGTTCTGGACGCGGGCGCCGATCGCCGGGGTCAGCGAGCCGGAACGGACCGAGCCGAAGGCACGCTCAGAGCTGCCGGTGGCACCCAGACTGTAGGTGTCGCCACTGACCGAACCGGAGCCACTGACATCGCTGGCGGTATAGCTGCCATTGGCGTTGCTGCCGCGTTCGACGAAGTACCAGCCGGCTGGCAACGTGTTGCCACTGCCGGCACTGACCAGGCTGTCGAAGTTTTCGCTGGCTCCAGTGGCGGTCAAGGAAACCACCCCGCTACCGGTCTGCACCTGTGCAGAGGCCGATGCTGCGGTGAGCAGGAAAATGGCGGTGCAGCCGCCGGCAAGAATACGCATCGACACCACCCCGAGTGGCTGGCCGCGACGGCGGCGAATCGCGCCACCGCCCAGGGCGGGCCGCGGCAAAGCGGCGTAG
This sequence comes from uncultured Rhodanobacteraceae bacterium, assembly GCA_964522235.1. Taxonomy (GTDB): domain Bacteria; phylum Pseudomonadota; class Gammaproteobacteria; order Xanthomonadales; family UBA2363; genus Pseudofulvimonas. The sequence continues at coordinate 19,265 of CAZFUH010000027.1, read as the reverse complement.
CCTAGCGCAATTGCTCGGTACATGCCGGCGGCAAGTGGTATCACGATGTGGATCGTGGCAAGTTCAGCGACTTCAGAGCTTCGTTGCAGGTGCCGCGATGTAGGCGCAACCGAGGAGACGACATGGTTCGATCGATCTACCAAGTAAGCAAGCAGGCGGCAGTCGCTTTTCTCCGTCACGACGCCTTGACGCTGGCGGCCTCGCTGGCGTTCTACACGGCATTTTCGTTTGCACCTCTGATCGTGCTGAGCCTGTGGGTCGCCTCATCGATCGATGGATCGGCACAGGACGTGCTCCTTGCGCAACTGGGCAGTCTGGTCGGGCCAGATGCGCAGACCACTGCGCGAATCGTCATCGAAAGCGCCGAGCAGCAGCCGCAACTGGGAACTATCGCCGGCGCTCTCGGCATCGTCGTGCTTCTGGTTGGCGCCACTACGGTGTTTGCCCAGCTGCAGGCATCACTGAACCAGATCTGGCAGCTGCAAGCGCGACCGTCGAACGCGATCTGGTCCTGGCTGCGACGCCGCCTGCTGTCGGTCGGCATCCTCGCTGCAATCGCTTTCGTACTGGCGACATCGCTGATCATCACCACGCTGCTGGCGCTGTTGCTGAATCGTACCGGCATGCTCTGGGACATCGTCAACCAAGCGATCACTCTGCTAGTTTTCAGCGCCTTGTTCGCGGCCTTGTTTCGTTTTCTCCCGGATGCCCGCATTGCGTGGCGCGATACTTTGGTCGGTGCCATGATGACCGCCGGGTTGTTTGTGGTCGGCAAATGGCTGATCGGCGTGTATCTGGGGCACAGCAATGTTGGCGGTGCCTACGGTCCGGCCGGTTCGATCGTGGTGCTGCTGATCTGGATCTACTATTCGTCAGCCATCTTCTTCTTCGGAGCCGAACTGGTCCAGGCCTACATCGAGCATCGGGGTCGGCGCATCGAGCCGGCCGCGGGCGCGATCCGTGTTGAGCCGCCTTCTACCGGCGGGCAGCCGTCCGAATGACCAAGTTCCGCTTCGAGTCCGGTGCCCGAAACCCTGCGTTCATCCAGCCTGCGCTATACCGACATCCAGCCGTTGATCGAAACAAGGAGAGCACAGGCATGCGAGCGCTATTCGTTGGCGGCACGGTCGACAACAGCGAGTTGGACCTCAGCGTAGCCGAACCGCCGCTGCACTATCCGCCCGACACCGGTACGGGGAAATCCCGCTACCGGCTTCATCACGTCGGCAAGAGGGACAAGAGCATCGTCTACGCAGTGTATGCGGCGCCCGATCTGGCCGACGAAGAAGTTCGGCGGGTGGTCGAAGAGCGCAGCTACCGAACGCGATTTTCGGCTCAAGTGCAGCAAGCGGAACGCTGACCATCCGCCACTGGATCCGGGTCCAGCAGAAATCGGACGAGGCGGGGCACTGAGCCTGCGCGAGGACTGGTAGGCGGGCAAAGGCGTAGCCGATCTACGTGGAGCCGAATTCAGGGCTCGTCACGCAGGGCTCGGGCCGGATCGGCGCGGGCCGCACGCAGCGCCGGACCCGCCATGGCAGCGACCGCAACCAGCCCGAGCACCAGCAACACCAGGATGATCGCGGTCGGATCGCGCACGCCGATTCCGAACAGAAAGCCTCGCAGCAGCCCGGCGAAAATCAGCGCCAGGGCCAGCCCGAGCAGCAGTCCGATGCCTACCTGCATTCCGCCTTCTCGAAGTACGACCCGAACCAGGTCTGCGCGCCGTGCGCCAAGCGCTGCACGCACCCCGTACTCATGCATTCTTGAGCTGATGTTGAGAGCCAACACCGCATAGAGGCCCACTCCGGCAAGAGTCAGTGAGAGCATGGCAAAGACCCCGACCACGCTCAACTGCAATCGCGCGCCGGCCATGGTTTGCTCGACGACCTGATCCATGCTGCGGACTTGGGCGATCGCCTGCTGGGACGACACCGCCTCGACGACGGCACGGATCAACGCCTCCTGGTCTCGGACTGGGCCGGCCAGCTTCAATGCATAGCTGAGCGGGCCGAACTCCCGGATTGCTGGCCAGAATGCCGGATGAACCTGTTCGAATGGCACATAGAGAATGGCAGGTGGCGGCACCGTAGGTCCGTACTGGCGCAAATCGGCCACCACACCGACTACACGCATCTGAATCAGGCTGCGTCCTTCGGCATCGCGCCCCATCGCCACATATCTGCCCAACGGCTGTCCGTCGAGGTGCTGAGAGGCGAATGCCTCGTTCACCACGCATACCGGCTCGGTGCCGCCCAGGTCTCGATCGTCGAAAGCACGACCGACTCGCATCGGAATCTGGAAGGTTGAAAAGAAGTCGGAACTGATGGGTCGATACTGGGGCTGGATCTCTGTCCCGTCCTCCAGGCGGGCGGGAAAATTGAACCGTGCCCCGGTGGGAAGATGTGTGCTGACGGCAGCGCGTTCTACCCATGGCTGGTTCTGCAGGTGCTCCAGGATGCTTCGCGTCTGTGATTTCACCGAAGCATCGTCGACATAGACTCCACGCAAAGGAGACAGCGTGAACGTGGTAATACCAGCCGACTCGAATCCCATCGGCACCGACGCGACCGCAACCAGGCTGCGCATGAACAGGCTGGCCGTAACCAGCAGTACAACCGATGTCGCCACCTGCGCGGTCACGAGCAGACGCCCGAGGCGGCTGCCACGCAAGGCAAGTCCGATCCGCATCCCGCTCATCAGTTGTGCGGCCGGTGCCGTCCCTGCAGCGCGCAAATTCGCCGCGACGGCCGCGACGATGGCGACCGCCAGGCCAATCGCGAGACAGAAGCTGACGGTAGCTGCACTTAGCCCTGCTTCCCCGAACTGTATTCTCGCAGCAGCCTCAGTGCGGCCAAGCAGTACCGTTCCACCCCAGGCCAGGCCCGCGCCGACGATGGCGCCGCACACCCCGACGATCAAGGCCTCGGCAAGCCCCGGAGATACCAGTTTCCATCTGGTTGCGCCGAGCGCGGCCCGTACGGCATTGTCGTGCGTGCGCAACACGGCACGCAAAGCAAACAGGTTCGCCAGATTGAAGCTGGCAACGAGAAGTACACACAACGCCGCAGCAAAGAACATCCACAAGGTCGGACCGAGATCGCCTTGATACAGGGTCCGCAGCGGAATTGCGCCGTAGGAGGATCGGCGAAAGAAGTCGTAGGACTCGTTGCCAAGCACCGCACGCAACGCTTCCACCAGACCCTGCGCCCGAGTCGCAACCTGAGCCGAGAGCGCCGGTACGGCGAGCCCGGCCGCCATCCTGCCGACCAGATACTGGTTGGTTCCCATATCCTGATCCGCACGCTCGCGGATCATCAAAGGCGCCAGCAGGTCGAATTCGTTCAGCCAGCGGAACTGCAATGGCAACACGCCAACGACCACAAACGGAAGACCTTCGACCGCGAGCGGGGCACCGAGCACATCCGGATCAGCGCCCAGATGCTCCTGCCAGAAGCGATGACTGAGTAGAACGACGCGCTCACCGCCGGGTTCGGTTTCGGACGCATCGAAGTTCCGGCCAAGTGTCGGAATGACTTGCAGCGACTGCAGAAATCCTCGGTCGGCTGCCAGGACGCGCGCCACGACTGGGGTCTCTGCGGCAACGGCAACGCTCACCTGCCGGGTATAGGCATTGACCAGGCCGATCGCATCCAGGCCGGGAAGTTCGGCCAATGCCGACCGCAACGCCGGCGAGGCGATGACCGATCCATCCGAGGTATGCACACCTGCCGCGATCAATCGACCGGAATCGACGAACGGTAACGGCCGCAGCAGCTTGTGGTAGATCAGCGAGAACGTGATCGACGCTGCCGCGACGCCGACCGCAAGCGTCAGAGTCACCAGAAACAGATACCGCGGCCTGCGCAGCAGGCTACGAAGAGAGCGTAGAAGTTCCTGGATAAATCCATCAGCGCTCATATTCCATCCCTTCCGGTGCAAATCGACCTCGACGGGTCATGGCTCTGCCTATCCGGTGTCTGATCAGCGACAGGCGGCAAGACGTCAGGGCCGGCTCGGACAGAAATCAAGCAACCTGCTCGGCCTGAGCCGGTTCCGCAGGACGCTCCGAGCCGAACAGCACCTGGAGATCAAAGCGAGCCACAAGTTCGGGAAAGGAGGGTCGCGCCACGATCCTTCCGTGTTCAAGCAGCAGGATCTGGTCGGCGCTGCGAACCGTTGTTTCCCGGTGTGCGATGACCACGGTCGTACAGGTTCTTTTCAGGCGTTCAATGGCTTCCTGAATCAATGCTTCCGACGCCGAGTCGATCGCCGATGTCGCTTCATCCAGGAGCAGGACGGGAGCCTTCTTGAGCAGGGCGCGAGCGATCGATACGCGTTGCCGCTGTCCGCCGCTGAGCTGGCCGCCGCGCTCACCAACCTGGGTATCGTAGCCGAGCGGCATACGCTCGATGAACTCGTGGACGTTGGCTGCGCGTGCGGCGGATACGACCTCTTCGTCGCTGGCGTCGAGCCGGCCGTAACGGATGTTGTCGCGGATCGTACCGCCGAACAGAAACACATCCTGGGAAACGATGGCAACCGCCTGGCGCAGGGACTGGATCCGGTACTCCCGGATGTCCCGTCCGTTGAGCAGAATTCGACCGGCGGTTGGATCGAAGAACCTCGGAATGAGTTTCAGCAACGTCGATTTGCCCGAACCGCTCGGTCCGACCAGCGCGATCGTCCGACCGGGCTCGGCGGTGAAACCAACGTCCCGGAGCACGGGCTCACCAGGTCGGTACTCGAATTCGACAGACTCGACTGTCAGTCGAGCCGTGTCATCGGTGAAGTCGACGGCACCGGGGCGATCGACCAGACCGGGCCGCGTATCGAGGATCTCGAACACCCGCCGCGAACCGCCCATCGACTGGCGAAAGGCGGTGTAGTTCTGCGCCAGAGCCGAAATCGCCTGAGTTGTGCTCTGGCAGTACAACAGGAAGGCGACCAAGGTACCGGCGCTGAGTGTTCCGGCGACGACCTGGAGGCCGCCGAACCAGAAAATCGCGATTGTCGACGTAGAGGTAATGAACGCGATCAAGGAGGCAAACAACGCTTCGTGGTGCCGGGCTCGCATGATCGCCTTCATGAACCGGGCCAGACCCTCGCGGTAGCGGCCTTCTTCGTGCGCCTCGCGCCCGAAGCCCTTGGTCACTTCGATTCCGCTCAGCGACTCCTGGGCAACGACCGATGAACGTGCCAGTTCGTCCTGAACCGTGCCGGAGAGGCGCTGGAACAGCGGCCCGAATACCGCACCGAGCGCGCTGGTAGCCGGTGCGATCAACAGGACGAGAACGGCGAGCTGCCAGTTCATCCATACCATGATCGTCGTTGCACCGACCAGGACGCAGACATTGACCACCACCGAGATGCTGACGTTGGTGACCACGTTTCGAATCGTGCTGACGTCCAGTCCCAGACGCGAAAGCAGATCACCGACACGAGAACGCTGGTGAAAGTCCAGACCGAGGGCATGCAAGTGCCGGAATAGTTGACTGCGCAATTCCACGATCACCGCATCGCCTGTCACTTGCAGCATGAACTGCCCGAAGTAGCTCAGAATCGACCGCACGATGAATACTGCCAGGAGACCGAGGGTAACCAGGTGAATGATCGCGATGTCTTCTCCGGTGAGCATGTGATCGAAGAGATAGCGAATTCCGATCGGCAGACTCAGCTGCAGCGCAGTGGATGCCAGGATCAGCACGAGACAGAATACGATCCGAGGCAGGAACGGTCGCGCCAGACCGGCAATCCGCTTCATCTGCTGGCGGATCTCGCCCTCCTGTCCGACTTCGTGCCTGGTCATCTTGCCGGTCTCGCGTCCGTCGATCCGACCCGATTGAAGGAGTCCATGGGCGTTGGCTTGCCCAACCAGGTGATGTGACAGCTGTTGCCGAGGAAGGCCGTCATTCAGAACACCGATCGCTCGAAGACCATCCGGGAAGCAGCTGGTCGAGCATGAACGAAGCACCGTTTCGCTTGCGATACCGATGCATGACCAGCGCGATCCCGGCGCCACCGGTACCGAAGTCGCAGCTGATCCGGCTCAATGATTCTCCCGGGAAGGCCAGCCCCGTTTCCCGCTCCACCGGGAACAGAAGGCACCCGGAAAGGATGCGGCGAAGGCTGGGTTCGGCGATGCTGCTCCAGCGCTCGAAGCGCGCCATGTCGAGATAGAGCTCGGCAATGCCCGCAAGTCCAAAAAAGTAGCCTGGAAAAATCGTGTACTTTCGGTCACAGTCGATGTGCAGGTCCTCCAGTGCCGTCGCGTAGCGAGCATCGCCGGTGATCAACCAATAGCGCAGAAGCACTCGACCGATCCCGGAACTACCCCAACGCCAGTACGGTGTGTAGCTGGGTGTCCGGTCACGCGCGAGCCAGGTCAATCCACCCTCATTGTTCTTGAATCCCTGGCCCAGGACCCAGTCCATTCCTTGCCGCCCGACATCGAGATACGACTCGTCAGCGGACGCCAAATGCAGGTACAACAGAAACAGGCTTACCCCGGCCGCGCCGTGCGCCAGACTTGCGGACACGCCTTCGGGTGTTGTCCAGAAGCAGCCGGCACCAGGGTCGTCGCCGAACTCGCGACTTTCGATCAGGTACCGGCCGGCCTCGCGTGCGAGTTCCAGATGTACGCGGTCACCTGTTGCGGCCAGCAGGCGCAGCTGTGCCATACCCCAGCCAGCGGCGCCGCTGAACAGACTTGCCGAACGCCAAAGCAGCGGGTGGTCCCGGCTTTCCGCCAATGCCTGAGCGGCCCGGTCTGTCTGGCCAAGCTCAAGCAGGGTCCAGGCAATGCCGGAGAGGCCGTTGTACAGGCCCGGCGGCAGACGCCGCTGTTCGATCGGATGCTGGAAGATCCAGTCCAGAACGCGATCATCAAGGGTTCCGCGTACCTGGCCCAGCACATAGGCGACGCCACAGGCACCGTGGGCCAGATTCAAGGGGTTGGTCTCGAACACCATCGGGTCCGCGGGATACAATCGGTCCGTCCGCTCGAAATCGGCAACAGACTCGATGTATGTCAGTGTCCGGCCAATGACTTCTTCCAGATCGCAGCCGTCCAGCTCCTGGGTTGTCAGTGCCGGCGCTCTGGGCAGCCACTCGTCAGCCAGAACATCGATCATCCGCTGCGCATCCGGCCGCCGGGACGGATCGACATCCAGCAGTGCCGATATCAGCTCCGCGATCGGTGCCGGCAGGTCGAAGTCACGTTGAATGGCGGCGAGGTATCGCCTGTGCGCATTCGGGTCGAGTTCAAGCAGCTGGTTCATCGGGACCAGGCCTGACATCAGCATGCTGCCCAGCGCATAACAGTCGTCTTCGCGCATCGAGTGCCCGCGCTCGATCGCCTCACGTGGAGAGAATCCCGGGGTGAACAGGTGCGCTGGAATGTCGACGCCTTCTTCGTATGCCCCTTCGAAGTCGATGATCTTGATTACCGGGTCCATCCCTGGCACATCCGCATCCATGGCTTCTATCACCATGACGTTGGCAATCGAGAGATCGCTGAAGATGATGTTTCGATCGTGCAGGGACTTCACGGCTCTTGCCAGTCGCTGGAACAGATTCCGGTAGAGCCGAAAGAATGCGATGCTGTGCTCGATGGTGGGACGGGTTCGCAATGACAGGCTGTTGTCGGTGACATAGTCTCGGATCGAGCGTCCTCCCTGCAGATACTCTTCGACCAGGTAGGCATGCTCCCAGTCGAAGAAGAAATCGAACGGACGGGGCGAAATGCCGGTATCGGCAAGCACCGTCAGCAGTCGATGCTCTTTTTTGAGCAGTTGCACCGCATCCAGGCCGCGAGGCGATACATTGGTATACGGTCGTGCTTCCTTGATCAACACCTGCCGGTCGTTTTCGCGATCCAGTGCCCGGTAGACACCTCCCGAATTGCTGATCGCCAGTACCCGTTCGATCTTGTATCGACCGTTCTTCAGCGTGCCTCGCTCGACGTCATCCTGCGATTGTTGGGGGGCTTCGCCCAGAAACGGGTCCTCGACGCCCTCCGGAAGCTTGAAGTAGGGTGCCCGCTCGTCGTCTATCAGGTCGCCCTGATGGTTCTGAATGACCATGACCGTCCGCCCGGACACATCCATACGTCGTGTTGGCAGCAGACCGCCGTATCGGTAGTGCACGATGCGGCTGTCACGGTACCGGCGATCCGAAAGAATGTATGGACCCCAGTAGCCGATTGTCGCCTGATGCAGGCGTTCAAGCAGTTCGCGGCACTGTTCGGTGTCTTTCGGATAGGCGGTGATGAATTTACCCGCACCGCCTCGATGCCAGCGCTTGCCGTTGACCATCGCCAGCAAGGAGCGATCGGCGACGAACTTGAATGACGCACCGGCCGCGAACAACTCGCGAGCGACGGTGAGGAGAACCGGGGGAGCATTGCTGAGCGTTGCCGAGATGTGGATTTTCCATCCCTGAGGTGGAATCTGCGACGAAGGATGGCGGCAGTTCCACCACAGATTCCAACGCTCCAGGATCCACTCGTCGGGAAGGATTCGCAGCAGTGGCTGATGGAAGTCGCCGTCCGAGGTTTTGTACAGCGACAATGGTTCGTAGAACGAACGGTCGGCGAGCACGTAGAGCAGCTTGTCTTCGATAACCAGTTCGGTCACGGGCGTGCCTTTGCGAGTGGGCGGTGGTCCCGGCTACAAGGTCGCTCACGGGACGGTGGCAGATGATGTCGCGGATCCGATGCGGAGCCAGGATGAACCCGTGCTCCGCATCGGCGGTTGCGCCGAAATCAGAATGCGATTATTTCGATCGGACCGCTGCAGCCGGAGTTGCTGTAGCTCGAACAGGTTCCGCAACCAAAGCGGCTGCAGGTGCTGGGAGCAGCGGCGGCAATGGCTTCTTCTTCGGCATCCGAGTTGTAGGTCTGAAGCTCAAGAATGCGTTCCATGATTGACTCTCCTTTAGCAATTGTGCTGGTTGACTAGACAGAGGAAATCTTGCGAATGGATCGGACAGGCATGGCGAGCAGATCGCACCAGCCTCCGCGGAGAGACCACGAGCCCTGATGATCAAACCGCATGCGACGCTCAAGGCTATCCGTCTGGGCTTGAGACAGCAGCCGCGAAGCGTAGCGTTGGTGAGCGTATGAACATAGTGCAAGAATGTCAACGAATTAGTATGCGAAATACAGCTCATTAAAAACATGATCAATTCCTGGGCCAACACGTGACGTGCGGCACAACATCGTCGCTTTTGCAATGCAGTCGTCGGCCGAAGGCGGCATGATTCACAGCCGCGAAGTTGCCCGGCAGTCGAGATCTCACTCGGAATGCACAGACGACGTGAAGAGCTATCGATGGTGCTGAAGGTTTCGCTGCCGCCTTTCTGGTCGAGTCCGACCAAGTTGCCGCGGAAGCTGCTGTATTAGTTGATGTTCGGGAGCCTCGGAACGCTGGCACCGCCGGCCCTTGTCGGCACGCCGTGCGCGAAGCGCTGTCGGTCACCGGCTAGCCGGCAGCGCGGGCTTCACGGCTCCGGACGAAGCCGGGAAAGGTAACGAAGGCAAATAGCAGCGCCAGCAGTGCGGCCAGCATCCAGCTCGCGAACTGCTTGGCCAGCCCGATCGTCGAAGCCGCCCGATTGGGCCAGTCGCTGTCGATATGTTGCGCCAGCGCGTCGAGCCAGCTGGCTGGAAGCTCGGCGCCGGCGATGATCAGATACAGTCCGATCACGGCGAGCGCCAGTCGGCGCCAGGCCACGGCGGCCGCACCCTCGTCATCGGCTTGCACATCATGCTTGGGCCGCGCGGCACCGCCGACGCACGCCGGCATGTCGGGCCGCTGCCGCAACATTGCCAACGGCAGCGCCAGACACGGCAACCACAATACCAGGCGGTAGTCGTAGCTGTTTTTGAGCAGGAACAACGGCAACGCGGTCAGCGCGGCGAGCTGAAACAAGGCCAGCCGCAGTGGCCAGCGTCGAAATATCGGCATCGGCAGCCGGCGCAAGTGCAGCCAGGTCGCCATGGCGACCCCGGTCGCGAGCGCGATCGCCGCCAGCGCCCAGGCTGTACCGGCGTGCAGGAACAGCCAGCGAGCGCCGGTCGAGAATCGGGTCGCGCCTTCCGGTGCACCCTGTCCGAGGATCATCAACTCGCGCGGTCCGACCACAAGCACGGCCAGGACCAGGCCGGCCAGACTGGCCGGCAGCAACCAGCGCCACCGCACCGATCCGATCAGCCAAGCCAAGACGCAGGCCAGACCGGTATAGAGCTTGAGCATTGTTGCCAGCGACAGCGTGGCGATGCCGAGCAGCCCGGCTCCGGCCAGCGGCCGGGCCAGCAGGGTGGCGGCAAGTGCAAGCAGGGCTGCGATCAGCAGGTCGAAATTTCCGCGCTCGACCGCCAGTTGCACGCCGGGTGTCATCAACAGGGCCAGTACCAGCGTCGCCTCGCTCAGGCTGCGCGGTCGAAAGCACAGGCACATCGCCAGGTAGAACAGAGCAATCATCGACACCGCGATCGCCTGCACGTGCCAAAGGCTGTCGACGCCTAGACGGTGCAGGCTCAGCCAGGGCTCGTAGGTCTGCGCACGCGGCACGGCATCGATGTTCGGCACGAAGCAGGCGCGGCCGTACCATTCGCCAAGGCCGTCGGCGCAGTTCACCGCTGTCGCCAGATGGATCAGGGTGTCGGAAAATGGCTCACGCGCCTCGTTGATCGGCGGCACGCCAATCCAGACCCAGGCACGCGACGCCCACAGCACCAGGGTCAGCGCCAGGCATGCGGCAAACAAGAGCAGGGGCCAGCGCCGGTTTGAAAGTGCTTTGAGCATCGCGGCAGGGTAGCCGGTCGGCATCGTCTTGGCAGCCCGGTGACAGTTGTCACCCGCGCCTGCTGACCGCTGCCGCTGCCTCTGCGGCCGGCGGTCGCCGACACTGACGTCCGGGCACAAGCTGAGGATGAAGGCGATGGCAGTGGACGTGGTGGCCGGTCTGACCGGTGCACGCAAGCGCTTTGGGGCAATTGCGGCGCTGGACGGTGTCGATTTGCAGCTGCATGCCGGCGAGGTTCTGGCCGTGCTCGGCGCCAATGGCGCCGGCAAGACCACGGCAGTGTCCTTGTTGCTGGGTCTGCTGCGCGCCGATGCCGGCAGCGTAACCCTGTTCGGCGAAGATCCGCGCCGACTGCCAGCACGGCGTCGAGTCGGCGCAATGCTGCAAACCGGCGGCGTGCCCGAAACCCTGACTGTCGCCGAGTTGCTGGCATTGTTCGCGAGCTACTATCCCGATCCGTATCCGGGGCCGGAGGTGGCGGCGCTGACCGGCATCGAATCCTTGCTGAAACGTCGATACGGCAAGCTGTCCGGAGGCCAGCAGCGACGCGTGCAGTTTGCGCTGGCCCTGGTCGGCCGGCCGCGGGCACTGTTTCTTGACGAGCCGACGGTTGGTCTGGATATCGAGGCACGGCAAGGTTTCTGGCAGGTGATACGCGAACAGGTGCGCGGCGGCTGCGCGGTGCTGCTGACCACGCACTATCTGGAAGAGGCCGAGGCCTTGGCCGACCGCGTCTGCGTGCTGGCACAAGGCCGGGTCATCGCTGAAGACAGCGTCGCCGGCCTGCGCGCACGCACTGGCTTGCGCCGCATCGTCTGTCGCAGCGATCTGCAACCCGAGGCGCTGAAAGAATGGCCCGGCGTGCTCGACGCCGAACACGACGGGCGCGGCCTGCTGCATATCCAGGCAGTACAGGTTGAAGACGTGCTGCGTCGTCTGTTCGCCGCTGACGCCGGTATCTCCGAACTGGAGGTGCGCCGCGCTGGCCTGGCGGAAACCTTTATCGAACTGACACGGGAGGCGGCATGAACAGATCCGGTCCGGTCGCGGTCGCGGTCAAGCCGTTCGGCTTTGACGCGTACCTGCGCAGCTATGGTCAGGAGATCCGCTGCGAATTTCTCGGTTTGCTGAGAACGCTGTCGTTCTCGTTGCCGACCCTGATGTTTCCGCCGATGTTCTACCTGCTGTTCGCGGTGCTGTTGCCGATGGGCCGTAGTGGCAGCTGGCAGGCCGGTCACTACCTGCTGGCGACCTATACCGTGTTTGGCGTGATGGCGCCGGGACTGTTCGGCTTCGGCGTCACCGTCGCCACCGACCGCGAGCGCGGCTGGTTGCGCTTGAAGCGGGTCGCACCGATGCCCGCCGGCGCCTATCTGGTCGCAAAGCTGGTCATGGCGATGGCGTTCGCAGCGCTGATCTTCACCATCATGGCGGCGCTGGCGATGCTGGCTGCCGATGTCCGACTACCGATGGCCAGCTGGCTGGCGCTGTTTGCCACGGCCGTGTTCGGCGTGCTTCCGTTCTGCGCGATCGGCTTGTGGATCGGTACCATCGCCGGCGCATCGGGAGCGCCGGCGATCGTCAATCTGATCTATCTGCCGATGGCCTTTCTGTCCGGCCTGTGGTTTCCGTTGATGCTGCTGCCGGCCTTCATCCAGAACCTGGCGCCGCTGTGGCCGGCGTATCATCTGGGCCAGACGGCGCTGGCCGCGATCGGACAGCCGGTCGCCGGTCGGGTCGTGGCTCACGTTGCCGTGCTGTTGGTGATCGCGATCGTGTTCTTCGTGCTGGCGCAGCGGCGCCTGGCACGTGCCGAGTAGGTCCGGGAGATGTAGATCCGATGTCGAAACACAGTTGGGGGCAGATTGCATTGGCGTGGCGCGCGCGCCTGATTCCAGATCACTTGTGCCTGGGCTGGACGCCATTCGTGTGGTTGGGTTACCTCATCTTTCTGTTCCTTCCGATCCTGTTCGGATGGTTGCGCGAGCCCGCAATCTCGATCACGCTGGCGACGATCCCTCCCTTCCTGTGGTTGTATTTTCGCTGCTTTCGCAGCGAAGGCCTGGCCCTGCTCGGGCCGATGGTGGGCATTGCGGCATTGGCGTACCTGTTGCAACCGTTCAACTCGTTCGCCAACACCTACATGGTCTTCGTCGCCGCCAGCGCGGCGTTTCTTGGTTCTCTGCCACTGGCCATGTGCGTATTCGGGTCGCTGCTGGCGGTGTACACGGTGCAGGTATTGTGGCTGGGGCAGCCAGTGTTCATTCCGGTGATCACGGCACTGATCGGGGTTTCGGTCTGTGTCGGCAACTGGCAGTGGTGGCAGAAGCACCTCAAGGATGCCGAGTTGCGGCTGTCGCACGAAGAAGTTCGGCGGCTTGCCCAGTTGGCCGAGCGCGAGCGCATTGGCCGTGATCTGCACGATCTGCTCGGGCATACGCTGTCGCTGATCGCGCTCAAGGCTGAGCTGGCACGCAAGCTGTTCGATCGAGATCCGGGTTCGGCGCGCGCCGAGATCGTCGAAGTCGAACGGGTTGCGCGCGATGCACTGGCCCAGGTACGCCGCGCCGTGACCGGCATCCGCGCCGCGGCGTTGGCGCCGGAACTGGCCTCGGCGCGACTGTTGTTGGACGGCGCCCGCGTCGAGTTCAGCTATCAGCTCGCCGATATCGAACTGCCGCCTGCGCACGAAACCTGCCTGGCCCTGGTCTTGCGCGAGGCGGTGACCAATGTCCATCGCCATGCTCGCGCCAGTCGTGTCGAAGCCAGCCTGCGATGCGAAGCCGGGCACGCGATCCTGACCATCATCGACGATGGCCGAGGCGGTGCCGGCGAACTCGGCAACGGCCTGCGCGGCATGGCCGAGCGGCTGGCCGCACTCGGCGGCGAATTGCGCCTGGTGTCGCCGCCGGGGCAGGGTACGCGCCTGGTTGCCAGCCTGCCGCTACCGGCCAGGGATGGGGATGGTACGGTGACGTCCCTGCACCGAAGGTTCGCCGCGTGATCCGTTTTGTGCTCGCTGAAGACCAGGGCATGGTGCGCGGCGCACTGGCGGCGCTGCTGCGACTGGAGCGCGATCTCGAAATGATCGGTGAGGCTTGCGACGGCGAGCTGGCCTGGACCCTGGTGCGCACACTGAAACCGGATCTGCTGGTCACTGACATCGAAATGCCAAGACTCACCGGCCTGGAGTTGGCGCAGCGTGTCCAGCGCCATGAATTGCCGACCCGGGTCGTGATCGTCACCACGTTCGCACGTGCCGGCTATCTTCGCCGGGCGCTGGACGCCGGCGTCAGCGGCTATCTGCTCAAGGACGCGCCGGCCGAGCAACTGGCCGAATCGCTGCGGCAAGTCCATCGCGGCGGACGTGCGATCGATCCACAACTGGCGGTCGAGGCCTGGAGTGAAGCCGATCCCTTGACCGAGCGCGAACGCCAGGTGCTGCGACTGGCCGGAGAGGGCCTGGCCGCGAACGACATCGCCGTACGCCTGAATCTGACTCACGGAACGGTGCGCAACTACCTGTCCGAAGCGATCAGCAAGCTCGGGGTCGGCAATCGCATTGAAGCGTATCGGCTGGCGCACCAGAAGGGATGGCTTTGATCCGGACGGCTTGGGACTCCTGGTCCGGAGGCGGGCCGACTTGACGGTTACACGGCGGGTGGCTCAGGCGGAAGCTGGACCAGCACGCCGACCGCGGCGGCGCCGACGAGAAACAGCAGAACGAACAGCAGGGCATTCATGACAGATCTCCGGAGGCGATGACGAAGGGAATCGGGTAGGGACGCCTGCCGGATGCCACCAGCATACAGTAATGAGAATCGTTTGCAATAAGACAGGACGTGGAGCGTCCGTTCGGTTGACTTTGACGCTGCGGTCCGGACACTGCGGCGTCCGGCATCGCGCCGATCCGCCGACCACCGGGCCTTCACCTTGAAACGCAGTGACTTCTACTACGAATTGCCGCCGGAGCTGATCGCTCAGGTACCCCTGACCGAACGCAGTGCTTCACGCCTGCTGCATCTGCCGGTGGCGGGCGATCTGGCCGATCTGGGCATCCGCGACCTGCCGCGGCTGCTGAATCCGGGCGATCTGGTCGTGTTCAACGATACCCGGGTGTTGCCGGCGCGCCTGCATGCGCACAAGGCGACCGGCGGCCGGGCCGAGATTCTGATCGAGCGGTTGCTCGGCGACCACGAGGTCAAGGCCATGCTCGGGGTCAGCAAGAAGCCGCGGCCAGGTGATTTCCTCACGCTCGGCGATGGCAGCACGGTCGAGGTGTTGGGACGCGACGAAGATGGCTTTTTTCGGCTGCGTTTCGAGTCCGATCTGATCTTGTCCGATCGCTTGCAACGGCTGGGCGAGATGCCGTTACCGCCGTATATCGGCCGCGCTGCCGATGCCGGCGACCGCGAGCGCTACCAGACCGTATTCGCCCGCGCCCCCGGCGCGGTCGCCGCGCCGACCGCCGGCCTGCACTTCGATCAGGCTTTGCTCACGGCCTTGCGCGAGCGCGGCGTCGAGTTCGGCCAGGTCACTCTGCATGTCGGCGCCGGTACCTTCCAGCCGGTCCGGGTCGATGATATTCGCGAGCACCGCATGCACGCGGAATGGCTCAGCGTCGATGCCAGCCTGTGCCAACGCATCCAGGCGACGCGTGCGCGCGGTGGCCGCGTGCTGGCAGTCGGCACGACGGTGATCCGGGCCCTGGAAAGCGCCCGCCAGGGCGGCGACGAGCCGCGCCCGTACGCCGGCGAGACCCGGATCTTCATCTTCCCCGGCTACCGTTTCGCCAGCGCCGACCTGCTGCTGACCAATTTTCACTTGCCGGAGTCGACGCTGTTGATGCTGGTCAGCGCCTGGGCCGGCACCGAACGCGTACGCGCGGCGTACCGGCATGCGGTCGAACGGCGCTATCGCTTCTTTTCGTACGGCGACGCAATGCTGGTCGAACGCAGGGAATCGTAGACGGCGCGCAGCGACCGCGCAGTTTGATCGATCTGAAATCGCAAACGGAAACGTTCCCGACCCTGTTCGGCCAACTGCCGGCGCAGTTCCGGTTGATCGCGCAGCTGCGCCAGCGCCGCCGCCAGCGCCGCCGGATCGCCGGGTTCGACCAGGAGGCCGGCGCGACCTTGCTCCAGCACGTCGGCCATGCCGCTGCCCGGCACCGTCGTGGCGATGCAGGCCACCCCGGCCCGCATCGCTTCCAGCAATACCATGCCAAAGGCTTCGCTGCGTTCGATCGACGGCAGACACAACACATCGGCGGCGGCGTAGGCACCGTCCAGAGCGGCATCATCGAGCGATCCGGCAAAGCGCACGCGATCGCCGAGACCCTCGCGCTCGACCCTCCGGCGCAACTCAGCCTCGCAGTCGCCGCCACCCACCAGGACCAGACTGGCGCCGGCAGTCCGTGCGATCGCATCGACCAGGTGATGCAAACCCTTGTAGTAGCTGAAACGACCGACGAACAACACCCGCAGCAGATCCGGCTGCGGCCACAGCTTCGGCGTTGCCGGCGTCCTCGGCTGATCCGCCAGACCCAGCGGCACGATCCGGATCTTGTCGCGCCAGCGCCGCAGTGCCGTACTGGATTCGGCATAGGCGCCGCTGGTCGCGACAATCGCCGCGGCTCGGCGCAGCGTCGCCGTCTCCAGCGGTCGGTAGCCTCGATAAAGGACGCGCAAACGCCAATCCAGGGCGTCGGCCGGGACATCGGCGTGCCAATGCAGCAGCCATGGCAGGCGTCGCGCCGCCGGCAGCGCCAGGATCGCGAACGCGGATGGATTGGGCAGATGCAGGTGCAGCAGGTCCGGACGCCAGCGCCGGATCATGTGTTGCAGCCGGCAGGGCCAGCTCGGGCTGATCGGTGCGAACGCCAACCGACCGAGTACTGGTACGCGCAAGGTCGCGGCCCCGGCCTGCCGGCGGCATGCCGGAGCTCCGGCGTCGGGCTCGGCATGGACCAGTGCGGCTGGGCGCATTCCCAGCCGGCGTTGTGCCGGCATTAGTTCGGCGAGAAAGCGCTCAATGCCCCCCGGGTGCGGCGGCAGGTACTTGCCCAGGTGCAGAACGCGCATCGGCGGCCCGTCATACGCCGCAGTCGCCTCGTCCACCGGTGTTCAATCCTCGTCGGCTTCGGGTTGCAGCGGCGGCAGACCGCGCTCGGCTCTGGCCTCGGCAATTTCGCGCTCAAGAATCGCCAGCTTCTGCGACAGCCGGCGAAGCGCGCGTTCCTGGCGCGAGCGCTCCAGATCGCCGATCAGGCTCTTGATCAGCAGGGCGGCGATCGCCAGCAGGCAGACCAGGATTGGCGGATAGTAGATGCCGACGAAACGGCCGACGCCGTCGACCGCACGCGGAAACGCTGCGACCAGCATGATGCCGGCGGCCAGCGCCAGCCAGCCCAGGGCATAGGGGCCGTGCAGATGATCGCGCCGGACCAGGTACAGAATCGTGCCGGCGAGGGACAGGCCGATCACCAGGGTCAATACGGTCAGACTCATGCCGCTTGTTCCGTCGGCAGACGGCGCCGAATCCGGGCGATGCACAGCACCGTCGTGTGCACCATGTAGCGCGCGACGACGAACCAGTTCGAAAAGATCCGCGAGCGGCCGACCTCACGTTCGCGCATCGACACCGGCAGCTCGCGAATCGTCATCCCCTGACCCGAAAGCAGCATCAGCACGCCGATATCCTGGTAGTCGAGCAGGCTGGCCTCCTGACGCGCGAGCAGGGCAATCGCCTTCGCACCGTAGCCGCGCAGACCGGAAGTAATATCGTGTACATCCAGACCGGTAAGCAGACGGAAATAGGCCCAGGCGATGCGTTTTGGCGTGCTGAGACGTTGCGGGCAGGTGCCGATCGCGACATCGCAGCCGGCGTCGAGGGCGTCGAGCAGGGCGGGCAGACTCTCCGGCAGGTGCTGACCGTCGGCATCCAGGGTCAACACCCGGCGATAGCCTTGCCTGTGCGCATAGCGCAGGCCGGTCTGGATCGCGCCCCAGGCACCGAGCCGGTTCGGCAGCTCCAGCACCTGGGCGCCGGCCGCGCGTGCCTGTTCGGCGGTGTCGTCGTCGGAGGCATCGGACACGACCAGGATCATATGGCCGCTGTCGCCGCATTCCCGGAATGCGGCGCAAACGCCGCCGACGACGTCGGCCACGGTGGCTGCCTCGTTGTAGGCCGGAATGACGATCAGGCAGTCGCGAAATGGCGGGCGCACGGGGGGAGGCGTGAGGAGGGCAAGCCGGTGATTGTCCCGGGCACCTGTCGTCAGTGTCAAACTGAACCGGTCGCCGATTTGCTAATCCGCGGGACTTGCGATGCCCCCATACTCACGACTGGCGCTGGACACGAACAAGAGCTTTCTCTATTTGTGATCATATGTATGCACGGTATCAGGTCAGGTGCATGCTCCGGCGCCTGCGCAGGCAAGGGTAGTCTGACGCCCAGCGCATGAAGACGATCCTCAGCGCTGCTTGCTGGACACGACGCAGAAGCGCGTTCGGCGGTAGGCAATCGGCGCTCGCGTTCGGGCAAAGCATTATAGATATACTTGCGCGCTGTTCACCGACTCGCGGCCATCAGGGTGCATGGGGGTTGATCGCATAACCGAGCGCTGGAATCAGCCCTACCGACATACCGGGGCTGCGGGCGTACTGGAATGGCCGAAGGCAAGGCAACAGGGATCCTCGATAGTATGACCAAGGATCTGTTCCGGCGCGAGGTGTACGAGGCGCGCAAATCGGACTGGCTGGGTGTGGTGCACCTGCCCGGTGTGAGTCTGGGCTGGCCAGTATCGATACTGGCAGTTGCCCTTGTCGTCGCGATGATAATTGCACTGGTGTTCGGCGGCTACGCGCGCAAGGCGCAGGTGCCGGGGCATCTCGTTCCGACCGGTGGTCTGCTTAATGTCACCGCAACCGCGTCCGGCGTGATGATGCGCCGTCTGGTTGCGGAGGGACAGGTCGTCGAGGTCGGCCAGCCGCTGGTCGAGATCTCTCCGGACATTGATGTTGTTGATGCGAAAACAAGCGGTGCAGTGGCTGAGCGGATCTCGATCGAACTCGACCGGCGGCAGAACCGGCTGCGTGAGGATCTGGACAACCTGGAGACTTGGCGGCGACAGCAGGAGGCGGCGCTGCGGCGTCAGATTGTCAGCCTGCAGCGGCAACTGGACTCGATCGGAGCGGAACTCATTGTGCGTCGACAACAGGCTGAAGCCTCCGAGCGAATGCTTGAGCGCATCCGGCCGCTATGGGATCAACGCTCGCTCAGCGATGTGCAGGTTCAGCAGTACGAGGATCAGGCACTGAATGCGCGTGCGGCGCTGGAAGTCGCAACACGCAATCGCCTGGACCTAGAGAACCGACTGGCCGACGCGCAGCTTCAACTCGACGATCTGCCGTTGACTGTGGCGGCGCGCCGCAGCGACATTGAAGGTGCATTGG
>CAZFUH010000026.1:0-20541 GCA_964522235.1 uncultured Rhodanobacteraceae bacterium | reverse complement strand
TGGATGCACCAGCGCTGCTGCAGCGAGCAGGCAAGGATAGCGGGCCGGCGTGAACCGAACAAGCCGGGAGGGTGTGTTTCGTAGCTCGCCTGGCATGCCGGCATGCGCTGGGCGTGCGGCTCTGTCAGAATCACCCCTGTCCAGGAGAGTCCATGAGCTATCTCGCGCTGGCCCGCAAATGGCGGCCGAAAATCTTCACCGAGCTGGTCGGGCAGGAACATGTCGTCAAGGCGCTGCGCAACGCACTCGACAGCGGCCGAGTCCATCACGCCTTTCTGTTCACCGGCACCCGTGGCGTCGGCAAGACCACGATTGCCCGCATTTTTGCCAAGTCGCTCAATTGCGAGACCGGCGTCAGCAGCGAACCGTGCGGCCGTTGCCCGGTTTGCCTGGAAGTCGATGCCGGACGCTTTGTCGATCTGATCGAGATTGACGCCGCGTCGAACACCGGCGTCGATGACGTTCGCGATCTGATTGAAAGCGCCCAGTACGCGCCGGCGCGCGGTCGCTACAAGGTGTTTCTGATCGACGAAGTGCACATGCTGTCGAAGAACGCCTTCAACGCGCTGCTGAAGACCTTGGAGGAACCGCCCGAGCATGTGAAGTTCCTGCTCGCGACCACCGATCCTCAAAAGCTGCCGGTGACCGTGCTGTCGCGCTGCCTCCAGTTCAGCTTGCGCCGGCTGCGCAGCGAAGAGATCGCTGGCCAGATGCAACATATCCTGGCGGCCGAAGGCATCGCTGCCGAACCGGCGGCCCTGGAACTGCTCGCCCACGCGGCCGACGGCAGTCTGCGCGATGGCTTGAGTCTGCTCGACCAGGCCATCGCCCATGGCGGCGGCGGTGTTGACGAGGCGGGTGTGCGCTCGATGCTTGGCAGTATCGACAACGATGCCGTGTTCGGTCTGCTCGATGCCCTGGCCGGTGGTGACGGGACCGCCTTGTATGCCGGAATCGAGGCGCTGGCTGACTATGTCGTCGACTATGGCAGCATCCTGGACGCACTGGCCGCGGCATTGCACCGGATCCAACTGCGTCAGCTGCTGCCTGAGGTTGCACAGGCCGAAGGCGACCGCATTGATCCTGCCCGCCTTCAGACACTGGCCGATGCCATCGCAGTCGAAGACGTGCAGTTGTACTACCAGATCGCAGGTCAAGGCCGGCGCGAACTGAGTCAGGCACCGACACCGCGAATCGGCTTCGAAATGACCTTACTGCGGATGTTGGCGTTTCGACCGGATCCTGGCGAAACCACCCGCGCTGCGCCACGCTCGGGTGTCGTTACCAGCGGCGCTGCCGGCGCTCACGCCGTGTCGACATCGGTACCGGCACCTTCGAGGCCTGCGTCGGCAGCAGGCGTGCCGCCGGCAACTCAATCGACCATC
The DNA here is from genome assembly GCA_964522235.1 of uncultured Rhodanobacteraceae bacterium. Taxonomy (GTDB): domain Bacteria; phylum Pseudomonadota; class Gammaproteobacteria; order Xanthomonadales; family UBA2363; genus Pseudofulvimonas. The sequence continues at coordinate 19,156 of CAZFUH010000026.1, read as the reverse complement.
GCGCAATCCCCGGCACCAACGCCAGCGGAAGCGGTGCCGCCGTCTAGCGAGCGGCCGGCTGCTTCTGCGGCGCCAACAAACGTCGGCATTGCAGCCCCGACCGACACCGCGGCCTGGATGTCGGTGCTGCCGCACCTGGGCCTGGGCGGTCCGGTCCGGCAACTGGCCGACAACTGCGCCGTTCTAGGTCTGGCAGACGGTGTCCTGCGGCTGGGCATCCGACGCGAACACGAGTTGTTGCGGTCGGACCTGTTCTGCAAGCAGATCGAGCAGGCTTTGTCGCGGGTCGTCGGTCAGCCGTTGCGCACCCGCTTCGAGGTCGTCGATCAGGTCGGCGAGACGCCGGCCGGGCATGCCGCACGCCAGCAACAGGCGCGTCAGAGCCGTGCCGAGAGCGAATTCGAGCAGGATCCGGCCGTGCGCGCGGTGATGACCGCACTCGACGCCAGGATCGTTCCCGGCTCGGTGCGACCGCGCTGAGCAAGCCCCGGCGCGCCTCGACACCCCGTTCGGGTCTTCGTCTCCCCTTCACAGTTGCCGGCTAGACCCGGCATCGGAAACAGCTCCAAGGAGTAGTCGTCATGTTCAAGAACCAGATAGCCGGCCTGATGCAGCAGATGCAAAAGGCCCAGGAAAACATCAAGAACGCACAGGAATCCCTGGCGGCAAAGGAAGTCACCGGCAGTGCCGGCGGCGGCATTGTCGAGGTCGTGATGACCGGACAGCATCAGGTGCGCCGGGTCAAGATCGATCGTCAGACCTTTGCTGACGATGCGGAAATGGCCGAAGACCTGGTCGTTGCGGCGATCAACGATGCCGTCAACAAGGTTGCCGAACTGACCCAGGCGACCATGGCCGAGGCGACTCAGGGCATGCCGATTCCGCCTGGACTGAAGCTCCCTGGCTTGTTTTGAGTACCTCCGGACATCGGCGTAGCCAATGGCTGAACTTCTGCTCGAACGTCTGATCGAGGATCTGCGCCGGTTGCCCGGTGTCGGTCCGAAGTCGGCCCAGCGCATGGCATTCCAATTACTGGAGCGGGACCGGGATGGTGGCAAGCGCCTGGCCGTGACCTTGACCGAGGCCTTGACCCGGATCGGTCATTGCCGGCGATGCCGCAACTACACCGAGCACGAGTTATGCCCGGTCTGTACCAGCGCCAGTCGCGACCGCCATCAGATCTGCGTGGTCGAAAGTCCGGTCGATCTGGCCGCGATCGAGCAGGCGACCGGCTACCGCGGCGACTACTTCGTGCTCCACGGTCGGCTCAGCCCGATCGATGGCCGCGGTCCTCGCGAGCTTGGGATGGACCTGTTGCAGGCACGTCTGTCCGACGGCGGGGTCACCGAATTGATCGTGGCGACCAATTCCACGGTCGAAGGCGAGGCGACCGCGCACTATCTGGTCGAACTGGCGCGCAAGAGCGGCGTCGAGGCGAGCCGGATTGCGCACGGTGTCCCGCTTGGCGGTGAACTGGAATTCGTCGATCGCGGTACCTTGGCCCTGGCCTTTGGCAGTCGCCAGTTGCTCTAGATCGGTACTGTTTATACGATCTTCCGACTCGTGTTCACGAATTTCCGCCTATGTCCGACACACTGTTCGCCAAGATCATCCGCCGCGAGATTCCCGCCGACATCGTCTACGAGGACGAGCACGTCCTCGGATTCAAGGACATCGATCCGAAGGCCCCGATGCATGTGCTGTTCGTGCCAAAGATCGCGATTGCGACCCTGGACGATGCCGGCGCCGAGCACGCCGAACTGCTCGGCCGGCTGATGCTTGCCGCCGCCCGGCACGCACGTGAGCAGGGCGTTGCCGACAACGGCTATCGTGTGGTGATGAACTGCCGCGATGACGGCGGCCAGAGCGTCTACCACATCCACCTGCATCTACTCGCCGGCCGACGCCTGACCTGGCCCCCGGGCTAGCCCGCCCGAGATCTACACTGAGCCGAGACTGCGGCCAAGCAGGCGTTGCGCGGTTTCCACCAGGCGACCGCGTTGCAGCAGCAGGCGCCAACCGCGACCGCCGAGCTGTCGCCATAGGGCGGCACTGCGCAGCGCTGCGAGCAGACAGGCGCGAATCCGGACGACATTCGCCGATTCCTTGAGAATCAGCGGATTGCCCGGCACGCGAACCCGGGGAGTCAGGGTCGAAATGGTTGCCAGATAGGCGTCCGCGAGACTTTGCACGGCATCCGGCTCGCTTGCGTTACTGGGGTCGTGATCTTGGGCGGCTTCGTCCAGGCGCTGGTGCAGGTCGTTTTGCAGCGCGGGCGAACGCATGTATTTGCGTTCCAGGCTGAGCACGGTGGCCGCGATCCGGATCAGCTCGGCATCGCGCTGTTCGCCACGCAACTGGCCGATCAGCAAGCGCAGGCCGTTGCGGACGCCGCTCAGACCGCCGTAGACCGCCTCCGGCGATTCTGCCGACAGGCGCAACACACTGCCCAGGCTGGCCTCGTAGGCTTGCGGCTCGACTTCGCCGGTGCGGGCGACGCTCAAGGCCAGATGAACGCCTTGGACCAGGCCGGCCAGGGCAAGGGTTTGCGCTTCGTAGTGGTTCAGCTCAGCGATCATGTCGGTGATCAGGGGTGCTCAAATCGGCTGGTTCGGACAGTACCCGGCCGCCGGTGACGGCTGCCGGGCGAGGATTCATGCAGCGTGCAGGCCGCCGTAGGCGGCATCGGTGGCTTCGATCAGGCCGCCGCCGAGGCAGGTGTCGCCATCGTAGAACACTACCGACTGTCCCGGGGTGACCGCGCGCTGAGGTTCGCTGAAGCGCACCCGCCAGCGACCCCTGCCCAGGTGTTGGACCTGGCAACCCTGGTCGGCCTGGCGGTAACGGGTTTTCGCGCTGCACTCGAAGCTCTCGGCCGGCATCTCGCCGGCGACCCAGCTCAATCCGGAGGCTTCCAGCGAGCTCGCGTACAGTAGCGGGCTGTCGCCCTGATCGACCCAAAGGATGTTGCCTTCGACATTTTTGCCGACCACGAACCAGGGCTCGCCGGTACCATCGCGGCGTCCGCCCAGACCCAGGCCCTGGCGTTGGCCGACCGTGAAGAACTGAATACCGGGATGCTCGCCGAGTACACGGCCGTCGGGCGCTCGGATCTCGCCACTGCCGGCTGGCAGGTAGCGGGCCAGAAAGCCTCGGAAGTCGCGCTCGCCAATGAAGCAGATGCCGGTCGAATCCTTCTTGCCGGCCGTGTCCAGCCCAGCCTGGGCGGCCAGCTCGCGTACCCTCGGCTTGGCCAGCTCGCCGATCGGAAATTCCGTGGCCTGCAGCTGAGCCTGGCCGAGGGTGTGCAGGAAATAGCTCTGGTCCTTGTTGCGGTCGCGACCGCGCAGCAATCGCCAGTCGCCCTCCGGGCCGCGACCGATGCGGGCGTAGTGACCGGTGGCGATCTTGTCGGCGCCGAGATCGCGGGCATGGTCGAGAAAGGTCTTGAACTTGATCTCGCGATTGCACAACACATCCGGATTCGGCGTCCGGCCGGCCCGGTGTTCGGCGAGGAAGTGTTCAAACACACCATCCCAGTACTCGGCGGCGAAGTTGCGGGTGTGAAAATCAATGCCCAGCCGTGCACAGACGGCCTCGGCATCGATCGCGTCGGTTTCGGCGGGACAGCTGTCGGAGTCGTCGTCTTCCTCCCAGTTCTTCATGAACAGGCCGGCCACGCGGCGTCCGGATTCAACCAGGCGCAGGGCCGCGACCGAGGAATCGACGCCGCCGGAGATGCCGACCATGATCAGAGCGTCAGCCATCGTCGATCGGCAGCTCTACGCAATTCGGAATCGAGGCCAGCAGGGTCAGCGGCGCCTGCTGGCCGGCCAGGTAGTCCTCAAGGCTGCGTCGAACCAGGGGGCTGCGCATCTGGTGGCGGTCGTGGTCGAGATCGGACCTGCTCAGCCACAACGCGCGTTCGATGCCGGTGTCCAGTTCCTGGTCCGGGTCGTGGTCCAGTGCCCGCCCCAGGAACGTGAAGCGCAGTACCGGTTTGCGGTCGGGCGGTTCCGGCCAATGGTAGATGGCGATCAGGCTCTCGATCCGGATCCGCCAGCCGGTTTCTTCCTGAGTTTCTCGCACGGCAGCGTCGGTCAGCGACTCGCCCGGTTCCAGGTGGCCGGCTGGCTGGTTCAGCACGAGACGATTGCGCACGCGTTCTTCGACGAACAGGAAACGTCCGCCATCCGGCACTACGGTGGCCACGGTGATGCGTGGCAGGCCATTGCTGCGGGGGCCTCCCGCGGTTCGCTGTTTCGAATCCATGTGCCGTAAATGGTACCCAAAGCCCGACTTCAGCGGTGATCGGGCACTGGCGGAGCCAGCCGGTGCCAGCCAAGCCGGGGTGTAAACATTGGTGACGGGGATGGGAGTCGAGCGCGCAGAGTCGTAGAATAGGTACTTAGAGTCCGTTTCGAACACCATGGCCCAGGAACCGAATCAAGATCAAGAACCCGGAACCGGTACTGCTGTCGAGACCGCACCACCCGAGGTGGCGCGGCCGCCGATGTACCGTGTCGTGTTGCTGAATGATGACTACACGCCGATGGACTTCGTGGTCAGCGTTCTGCAGTTGTTCTTCGCGATGAATCGGGAAAAGGCGACCCAGGTGATGTTGCATGTGCACACACGAGGCAAGGGCGTGTGCGGAATCTTCACCCGGGAAGTGGCAGAAACCAAGGTAACTCAGGTCAACGAGTTTTCGCGCAAGCACCAGCATCCGTTGATGTGCACCCTCGAGCGCGTCAGCGACGGATGAACCGGCGCTGCGCTGCGGATTGAAAAGCCGCAGCCGGGGCCGCATGATCAGGGGGCCAGCAGGAACCGCCATGTTCAGCAAAGACCTCGAACTAACCATCGGCCAGTGCTACAAGGACGCGCGCGAGCTGCGTCACGAGTTCATGACCGTCGAACACCTGTTGCTGGCGCTGCTGGACAATCCAGCCGCGGCGCCGGTTCTGCGCGCCTGCGGCGCCGACCTCAAGCGGCTGGCGGGCGATCTGCGCGGCGTCATCGGCGAAACCGTGCCGGTGCTGCCGGACGGCGATACCCGCGATACCCAGCCGACACTGGGATTTCAGCGCGTGCTGCAACGGGCCGTCTATCATGTCCAGTCATCCGGTCGCAAGGAGGTCAGCGGCGCCAATGTTCTGGTCGCGATCTTCGGCGAAAAAGACTCGCACGCGGTGTATTTCCTGAATCAGCAGGATGTCAGTCGGCTGGACGTGGTCAACTACATGTCGCACGGCGTCGCCAAGATCGGCCATGATGCGCCCGAGAGTGCTGAGGCCAAGACCGAAGCCGACACCAGCGAGGCACAGGGCCAGCGTGATCCCCTTGCCGAGTTCGCGAGCAATCTGAACGAACTGGCTCAGGCAGGAAGGATCGATCCATTGATCGGCCGCGGCGCCGAAATCGAGCGCACCGTGCAGGTGTTGTGCCGACGGCGCAAGAACAACCCGCTGTATGTCGGTGAGGCCGGCGTCGGCAAGACCGCTCTGGCCGAGGGTCTGGCGCTGCGTATCGTCGCCGGCGAGGTGCCGGAAGTATTGAAGGATGCGGTCATCTATTCACTGGATCTGGGCGCTCTGGTCGCCGGCACCAAGTACCGGGGCGACTTTGAAAAGCGCCTGAAGTCGGTGCTCGCCGAGCTGAAGAAAAAGCCTGGAGCGGTTCTGTTCATCGACGAGATTCACACCGTCATCGGCGCCGGTTCGGCGTCCGGTGGCACCATGGATGCATCGAACCTGATCAAGCCGGTGCTGGCCAACGGCGATCTGCGTTGCATCGGGTCGACCACGTTCCAGGAGTATCGCGCGATCTTCGAGAAGGATCGGGCGCTGGCACGTCGGTTCCAGAAGATCGACGTGATCGAACCATCTGCCGCCGAGGCGGTGGAGATCCTCAAGGGCTTGAAACTGAAGTTCGAGGAACATCATCAGGTCGAGTACAGCCACGACGCCCTGCAAGCGGCAGTCGATCTCTCGGTGCGCCATATCGGTGACCGCCTGTTGCCGGACAAGGCGATTGACGTCATCGACGAAGCCGGTGCGCGCCAGCGCCTGCTGCCGGAAGAGCAGCGCAGCGGCAAGGTCAGCGTCAACGACATCGAGTACGTGGTCGCGCGAATGGCGAGAATTCCGGAAAAACAGGTATCCGCTTCTGACCGCGACGTGCTCCGAAACCTCGATCGCAACCTGAAAATGGTCGTGTTCGGTCAGGATCCGGCGATCGACACCTTGACCGCGGCGATCAAGATGGCGCGTTCAGGCCTTGGCAATCCGACCAAGCCGATCGGCAACTTCCTGTTTGCCGGACCGACCGGCGTCGGCAAGACCGAGGTCACCCGCCAGTTGGCCTTGCAGCTCGGTATCGAGCTGATTCGCTTCGACATGTCCGAGTACATGGAACCGCACTCGGTATCGCGCCTGATCGGGGCGCCGCCCGGCTATGTCGGTTACGACCAGGGCGGTCAGCTGACCGAGTCGGTGACCAAGCACCCGCACTCGGTGGTTCTGCTCGACGAGATCGAGAAGGCGCATCCGGATGTCTACAACATTCTGCTGCAAATCATGGATCGCGGAGCGCTGACCGACAGCAACGGTCGCGAGACCAATTTCCGCAACGTCGTTCTGGTCATGACGACCAACGCCGGCGCCGCGATTGCGGCGCGCCGCAGCATCGGTTTCCTGGAGCAGAGTCATGCCACCGATGCGCTGGAGGTGATCAAGCGCACCTTCACACCGGAGTTCCGCAACCGGCTGGACGCTGTAATCCAGTTCGCCCCCCTGGACTTCGAGCATATCCTGCGCGTGGTCGACAAGTTCATCATCGAACTGGAGTCGCAGCTGAGCGAACGGCAGGTATCGCTGACGGTGACCTCGAACGCGCGGCGCTGGCTGGCTGAGCACGGCTTCGATCCGCAGATGGGCGCGCGGCCGATGGCGCGGATCATCCAGGAACACGTCAAGCGTGCGCTTGCCGATGAGCTGTTGTTCGGCAAGTTGGTCAAGGGCGGCAAGGTTACGGTCGATGTTGCCGGCGGCGATCTTTCCGTCGCCACCGAAGAAGAGGTGCCAGCCGAACCAGTCGACGCGTGAGCGTCCCGAGCCGATGGCTCGGGAGAATTCTCAGCGTGACAGCAGTGCCGCCGCGACAGCGGCGGCGACCAGGGCCGCGCCGACCAGGAACATCACGGCATTGCGAAATCCGCGCTTGCCGTCGCCGGTCGGCCCGGGCGCCGTGCTCGGGGTATCCAGCTGGTCGATCGACTGGACCAGAAAGCGTACCTGATCGAACTGGACCTGATCGCCGTGACGCAGCGCGCTGGGATCGCGAACACGCTTGCCGTTGACTTGGCTGCCGCTTGCCGAGTCCAGGTCGCGCAGGATCAGGCCTTCGGGCAAGGTTTCGAACACCGCATGACGCGCCGACAAGCCGGGGGCATCGACGATCAGATCGCATTCGCCGCTGCGGCCAATCACCAGGCGTCCGTAGATCGGGATCAGCTTGCCGAGCTGCGGGCCGGTGAGGCCTCGAAGCAGAAACTTCGGTGGTACTCGGCGGACCTGGGTGGCGCGATCATCGTCGGCGACCGATGCCGGCGCCGGCGGGTTCGCGGAGGCCAGCGATACCAGCAGGGTCTTGTCGCCAAGATCGATCCGGTCGCCCTCATGCAGAAACGCCATCGATTCGACCAGACGTTCGTTCAAACGCACCTGGGCACCGACTTCTGCGGGCCGGATCATCGCGCCATCCTCGTTGACGGTGATCCGCACATGGCGCGGCAGAATTCCTGCTCCAACCAGCACGAACTGGTTGTCTTCGGCGCTGCCAAGACCGGTCTCGCCGTACTCCAGCCGGACCGGAGCGCGCTGGCTCCCTGACATGGTTAGGGTCAATACATTCACGTCATCTGTTCTCCAGCCAATTGGACTTCTCCGGCCTGCGTTCGGTTTGCGGCCGGTTCGGCGTCAACATACCACCCCTCGCCGACGTTTCTCACACGGAGGTATCGAAAGGGCCCGTCGGCTCACGAGCGATGGCCACACCGGGCAGAAATCGTGCCGACGTTCGCAGCCGCTGCCCGGACGGCGGATGAATCGGGGTTGACGACTGGCGCGGCAGGAGAAATGCGGTCGGAGGGCGGACATGATAGGGTCGGTCGGGAGTATCCCAGCTTTGGAAAGGGCCGAGGAGAACTGTGATGAACATCGCAACGACAGCCCGCCCACAGACCGCCACGGCGCGAGTCAAGGTTTTGACCGCGGCCATAGTCTCGGCGGCGCTCTGCGCGGCGGCTGCCCACGGCCGTGAACCGACGGTACCCGCTTCCGACCTGCAACCGGCCGAGTATGTCGGCGTCGCCCTGCTGCCCGGCGGGGACGGCGCTGCGGTCGCCTTGCGAGTCGGTTCTGGCGATGCCCAGCGGGTGGTGCCGATCTTCATCGGCCCGGTCGAGGCGGCGGCAATCGCCCGAGTCGAACGTGGCCTGCGCCCGCCGCGCCCGCTGACCCATGAGCTGTTGGCCGACGTCATGTCGGCGAGTGGCCTTAGCCTGCGTCGGGTGGTCATTGACGACCTGCGCGAGGGGGTTTTCCATGCGACCTTGGAGCTTCGCCTGGCCGACGCCGAAGTGAGTATCTGGGTCGATGCTCGACCCAGCGACAGCCTGGCCCTGGCCTTGGCCCAGAACGCACCGATCCTGCTGGGCCCGCGCGTCATTGAATCGGCGCCGGACTGGGAGGGTGAAGAACCAACTCCGCCGCGGGGGCGCGGACGCACGATCGAGACGTTTTACGATCTGTAGACGACCGTGCGACAAACGTTCATGAATAATGCGGGCCAGCCCGCTATCCTCCCGCCATGAGCGAAATCCGAGTACCCGTCTCCTTCGGCGAGCTGATCGACAAGATCACGATTCTTGAAATCAAGTGCGAGCGCATCGGCGATCCTGGCAAGCTGGCCAATGTCCAGCGCGAACTGGATGCCTTGAACGACACCTGGAGCCGGTCGCCGGCCTCGTCCGGCGATATTGCTGAGAATCGAATCGCCTTGAAGGCCGTCAATGAACGCCTCTGGGACATCGAGGACCACATCCGCCTGAAGGAGGCCGCGCAGGCTTTCGATGCCGAGTTCATCCGGCTGGCCCGTTCGGTCTACTTCGAGAACGACGAGCGCGCCCGGCTCAAGCGCGAGATCAACACCGCGCTCGGCTCGACCTTGGTTGAAGAAAAATCCTACCAGGATTACGGTCGTCGTCCAGCCGATGTCTGAGCGTTCGCTTCAGTCGCGGATGTGCAACTGTCGATTCTCGCCCAGGTCCTGCGGACCCTGACCGGTGACTGCCCGCATCAGCTGCAGGGCCTGATGCATCAGACCGCCGGCCTGCCGCCAGTATTCGGCGCTTTCCACGGTTACCTTGATCAAGGCCAGGTCAGGATCGTCCTTGCCGCCGGGAAAGAAGGTGCGTGCGCGCGGATGCCAAAGCTCGGCGATCTTCTCCCGATCGCGCAGAACCCGGGCGTTGCCAACGACGGATACGTAGAGGTTGTTCTCCGGACTGGCATAGCAAAGATTGACCTGAGGATGACGCTCGATGTCTTCGACCTTGCCGCTGCTGGCATGGGTAAAAAACCAAAGATCGCCCTGGCGATCGGTTTCCAGGGTGGCCAGCGGCCGGCTGACCAGGCCGCCGTCGGGAGCGATCGAGACCAGCATCGCGATCTCGATGTCCTCGATCAGTTCGCCGAGGGTGCGGATATCGTTGTTGGCGGTGGCATCGTTTTTCATGGAAGCTCCTGGACTTTGATTGGGTGCTCGGTGCAACCACCACTCACGGACTGATATGGCCGCCACCGTTGATGTGGACGATCTGCCCGGTGATGTAGCTGGCGTCGGCGCTGGCCAGAAATACGAATGCGGGACCGACTTCACTGGGTTGTCCTGGACGTTTCATCAAGGTATTGCCGCCGAACTTCGCGACCTTGTCGGCATCGAAGCTGGCTGGAATCAGCGGTGTCCAGATCGGCCCCGGCGCCACCGCATTGACGCGAATGCCGCGCTCGGCCAGGCGCTGGGCGAGCGAAAACGTCAACGCATGCAGGGCGCCCTTGGTCGCGGCGTAGTCGATCAATTCGGCATGGCCGCGGACCCCGGTCACCGAGCCGGTGAACAGGATGCTGGCATCTTCGTTCAAATGCGGCAGGGCGTAGCGAACGAGATGGAAGCCGGACAGGACATTGGTGCGGAAGGTCCGTTCGACCTGGTCGGCATCGAGATCTTCGGGTTCGTCGACCGTGTGCTGCTCGGCGGCGTTGTGCACGAGTATATCGAGACGGCCGAAGCGTTCCAGCACCACCTCAACCGCTTCGCGACAAACGTTTTCCTGGCCGATGTCGCCGCTGAGCAACAGGCATCGACGTCCCTCGGCTTCAACTCGGCGCTGCGTTTCCTTGGCATCGTCGTTTTCTTCCAGGTAGCCGATCGCGACATCGGCCCCTTCGCGGGCGAAATGGATGGCGGCTGAGCGACCAATGCCACTGTCGCCGCCGCTGATCAAGGCGACTTTTCCCTCCAGCTTGCCGCTGCCGACATAGTCGTCGCGTATCGAGATCGGTTTCGGATCCATTTCCTGCTCGCGGCCGGGCTGCCGATCCTGCGTCTGCGCGGGGTTGGGTCGGGGTTCGCTCATGCCGGGTTCCTCATACGTACGCGGATGCATATTCAGTATCGTCCGCTGCATTTCGTGTGCCAGGGGCGCGACCGACCGGCATTGGCGAACGATGCGGATCTTCCTCGGTGCATTGCGCTTGCGGCCGGGCATAGCGCAAGTACCGCGCGCCCGCGGTCGTGCAACACGCAACGGCGAAGATCGGAGTCAGGCTCAGCTGGCGGCGGCAATCGTTCGCCGACCGCAGGTCTCACTTGCGATGCCAGTCGCCGTCGTCACCCTTGGTGTAGTCCTTTTTCACGGCCGACCAGGCGACCTTGTGCGCGACTTCCTCGCGACTGTCGTCACCGCGGCGGTCGTCCGGATCCTTGTACTGTTGCCAGGCGCTGTTGAACGCTTCCTTGTAGATCTCCTGGGCGTGTTTGGGTAGGTGGTCGCGGACTGCATCGGGGAGTTCTCGCAGGTCTTGATAGGGCATGGTCGGTTCTCCTTGCGAATGTACGATCGTCGTTGCCGGCCGGAAAAGGCCCGACTCGCCAGCAACCCGAGCACAGGGTTCCGAGCATGCGCTATGCCAGAGAGCCGCTCGCGCACCGACTCCTGACCTAACCGGGAGCGGTCGGTCGGCATAAGCGCATAACCAGGCGTCCTTTCCGTCCCGGGGCAGGGGCCGCCTAGGATCCTCGGCATCGCAATGGATGCTGTGCATGAGTCCGCCCGCCGAAGCCACCCAGATCGCAATCTCGCCGTCGCCGCAGCGCGATGAGCTGTTGCGCCTGGTCGATGGCCTGGACGCCGCGGCACTGCATTGGCTGGCCGGTTATGCCGCAGGACGGGCATCGAATCTGGCGCAACTCGGTGTATCGGTGTCCCGAACAGCAGGCCATGGCGGGGTCCAGGCCGCCGCGCCGGTCGTGACGCCAACTCTGACCGTGCTCTACGGCAGTCAGACCGGCAATGCCAAACGAATCGCCGAAGCCCTGGGCGCGGCCGCCGAAGCCGCTGGCCATGGCGTGCGTGTGGTTCGCGCCGATCGCTATTCGGCACGCGAACTGAAGAACGAGCGCCTGCTGTACATCGCGATCAGCACCCATGGCGACGGCGATCCGCCGGATGATGCATTGCGACTGCTCGACGAACTGGCCGGTCGGCGCGCTCCGAAACTGGATGGGCTTGGCTATGCCGTGTTCGCGCTCGGCGACTCCAGCTACCCGAACTACTGCGCGGTCGGTCGACGCATCGACGCCCGGCTGGCAGAGCTCGGCGGCGAGCGGCTGTTGCCATTGACCGAAGCTGACCTGGATTTCGAGCCGGCTGCAGCGGACTGGCAGGCACGTTCCTTGAAGCTCGCCGACGAGCGTCTTGCGCGCACAATGCCGCGGGCGACCGTGACGCCGTTGCGTCCGCAGGGGCCGGCGCTGGCGACTCGACAGCGACCGGTGCTGGCCGAGGTGATCGAAAACCAGCGCATCACCGGCCGCGACAGCCACCGCGACGTCCGCCACATCGAACTGGCGGTCGACGGTGTCGGCCTGGACTACCAGCCCGGCGATGCCCTTGGCGTGTGGCCGGAGAATCCGCCTGCCCTGGTCGCAGAACTGCTCGATCTCCTCGGTCTGGACGGCGGAACCGAGGTCGAACATCAGGGCGTGGTTCTGCCGTTGCAGCAATGGCTGGCAGAGCGACGCGAACTGACGCGATTGAGTCGGCCGATGATCGCGGCGCAGGCCGAGCGCGCAGGGGATCAGCGCTTGCAGGCGCTGCTTGAGCCGGCGCAGTCGGTCGAGTTCGGCCGCTACCTGGAGGCCCATCAGGTCATCGATCTGCTGCAACAGTACCCGGCGCACTGGAGTGCCGGCGATCTGGTTGCGGCACTGCGGCCGCTGACGCCGCGGCTGTATTCGATCGCCAGCAGCCAACGCCATGTCGGCGACGGCGAGGTCCATCTGACCGTCGCCCACATCGCCTATGTGCGCGATGGTCAGTCGCGCTGGGGAGCCGCCTCGCACTGGCTTGCCGGCCGTGCGCCTGGCGAGCGTGTGCGTGTCTACGTCGAAGCGAACGAACGCTTCCGCCTGCCTGACGATCCCGGTCGCGATCTGATCATGATCGGACCCGGCACTGGAATCGCGCCTTTCCGCGCCTTCATTCAGGAGCGTGCCGAAGCCGGCGCCTGCGGCCGGCACTGGCTGCTGTTCGGCGACCGCCACTTCCAGTCCGATTTTCTCTACCAGGTCGAATGGCAGCAGGCGCTGGGCAGCGGCCTTCTGGCTCGACTGGATCTGGCCTTTTCCCGCGATCAGGCCGAGCGCATCCACGTCCAGCAACGCCTGCGTGAACACGGTCGCGACGTCCATGCCTGGATCGAGGGCGGCGCCCATGTCTACGTATGCGGCGCTACCGCGATGGCGCGCGATGTCCACCAGACCCTGATCGACATTCTCGCCGAACATGGCGGTGTCGATCGGAACGCGGCCGAGAGGCAGTTGAACGAGCTATCCAGCAGCGGGCGCTATGCCCGGGACGTGTACTGACATGAACCAGACCTTGTCTGCGGTGGAAACGATCAAGGCCGACAGCCGGCGTTTGCGCGGCAGTCTGCGCGAGAGCCTGATCGATCCGGTCACTGGCGCACTGCGCGAAGACGACACTCAGCTGATCAAGTACCACGGCAGCTACCAGCAGGACGATCGCGACCTGCGCGACGAGCGCCGCAAGCAGAAGCTGGAGCCGCTGTACAGTTTCATGATCCGCACCCGCTTGCCCGGCGGCGTCACGACGCCACAGCAGTGGCTGAAGCTGGATGCGATCGCGCGCGAGTACGCAAACGGGACCCTGCGGTTGACCACGCGTCAGGCATTCCAGTTGCACGGCGTGATCAAGACCGCACTGAAGCCGACCCTGGCGGCGATGAATGCGGCCCTGATCGACACGGTCGGTGCCTGCGGCGACGTCAACCGCAACGTCCTCGCGGCGGCAACACCGCTGCACTCCCACCTGCATGCACAGGTGCACGACGATGCCCGGCGTCTGTCCGAGCACCTGCTGCCGAAGACCCGCGCCTATCACGAGCTCTGGTTGGATGGCGAGCAGGTCGGTGGCGGTGATGACGAAGAGCCGGTCTACGGACCGACCTATCTGCCGCGCAAGTTCAAGACCGCATTCGCGGTGCCGCCAGTCAACGACGTCGATGTCTTCGCCAACGATCTAGGCTATATCGCGATCGTCGAGGACGGTGAATTCCTTGGCTACAACGTCAGCGTCGGCGGCGGCCTGGGTGCGACCCATGGCGATGCCCAGACCTATCCACGGCTTGCCGATCTGCTCGGCTTCATCCGCCCCGATCAGGTGCTGGCGATCGCCGAAGCGGTGGTCACGACCCAGCGCGATTGGGGCAACCGCGAGCAGCGGAAACGGGCACGACTCAAGTACACCATCGACGATCGCGGCCTGGATGCATTTCGAGCCGAGGTTGAACGACGCGCCGGTCTGCGCTTTGAACCGGTGCGACCGTTCGCGTTCGACCACAACGGCGATCGCTTCGGGTGGACGGTCGGTGAAGATGGTCGTGAACACCTGACTCTGCGCATCGAGTCTGGCCGCATCGCCGATCGCGGCAAGCAGCGCTGGCTCAGCGGGCTGCGCGCGATCGCCCAGGTGCATCAGGGTGATTTTCGGTTGACACCGAACCAGAACCTGGTGATTGCCGGCGTCGCCGCCGAGCAGCGCGAACGGATCGAAACCCTGTTGCGGGAGTACGGTCTGGATTTGCACGAGCGCGCCAGCCCATTACGCCTGTGCGCCCTGGCCTGCGTCGCGCTGCCGACCTGCCCATTGGCGATGGCCGAAGCCGAGCGCTACCTGCCGATTCTGCTTGATCGGGTCGAGGCGCTGATGGCGAGTCATGGATTGGCGGACGAGCCCATCCATCTACGCATTTCCGGCTGTCCGAACGGCTGCTCCCGGCCCTACCTGGGTGAGATCGCCCTGGTTGGCAAGGCGCCAGGTCGCTACAACCTGCTGCTCGGCGCCGACCATCGCGGGCAGCGTCTGAATCGGCTGTACCGCGAGAACATCGACGAAACAGCCATCCTGCGCGAATTGGACGGCCTGTTCGACCGCTTCGCGATCGAACGCGAGGACATGGAACGCTTTGGCGATTTCCTGGTGCGCAGCGCCGTGGTCGGCGGCAACATCACGGAGGGCAGGGGATGAGAGCTGCAATCGATCTGGTCACCGCCGCCGAGGACGCCCGCGCCCTGGCCGAGTTGAACCTGCAACTGGAGGCGATGCCGGCTGCGCAGCGCATCGAGTGGGGTCTGGAAAACCTGTCCGGCAGCCACGCGGTATCGTCGAGCTTTGGCAGCTACTCGGCGGTACTGCTGCACCTGCTGACCAGCCAGGTACCGGACCTGCCGGTCATCCTGATCGACACCGGCTACCTGTTCCCGGAAACCTATCGCCTGGCCGATCAACTCGGCGAACGCCTGCACCTGAACCTGAAGGTGTATCGGCCGCAGATTGGCGTTGCCTGGATGGAGGCGCGGCACGGCCGACTTTGGGAGCAGGGTTTGGACGGCATCCAGCGCTACAACCGCATGCGCAAGGTCGAGCCGATGCGCCGGGCACTGGACGAGTTGAATGTGCGCACCTGGTTCGCAGGGTTGCGACGCAGCCAGTCGCCTGAGCGCAGGCAACGGCAGGTGCTGGAGCTGGCCAACGGCCGCTGGAAGCTGCATCCGCTGATCGACTGGCGCGATCGCGACCTGTGGCGCTACCTGCAGGCCCACGATCTGCCACAGCATCCATTGTTCGAGCAGGGCTATGTCTCGATCGGCGATGTCCACACGACCCGGCCATTGACCGCGGCCAACGACGATCCGGCGGCGACACGCTTTTTCGGCCTGACGCGCGAATGCGGCTTGCACGTTGAAATTTGACCGTGTTGCCGATCTCCAACAATCAACAGGGTTCAGGCGTATGGGCGCCGTCGGCGCCAAGCATGCTCCTGCAAGACTCCCGTACCGCATGTGAGGTCCGGCCGCGCCCATTCGCGTGGACCCTGATCAATACGCCCGATTTTCCAACCCCCGATTCCATTCTCGACTGCACCGGACCTACGCCATGACCGCATCAAGCAACCTGGAAATCCCGAACACGTCCCTATTGAACTCGC
Source organism: uncultured Rhodanobacteraceae bacterium (assembly GCA_964522235.1). GTDB lineage: Bacteria > Pseudomonadota > Gammaproteobacteria > Xanthomonadales > UBA2363 > Pseudofulvimonas. The sequence continues at coordinate 3,302 of CAZFUH010000026.1, read as the reverse complement.
CGCACGGCGGCGAGCTGAAGTGGCTGTACCTGCCACCTGACGCCGCCGAAGCGGCACGCCTGGACAGCGCGAACCTGCCCGGCTGGACCTTGAGCGCACGCCAGCTCTGCGATCTGGAGTTGCTGCTGAACGGTGCGTTCTCGCCGCTGCAAGGCTTCATGGTCCGGACCGACTACGAATCGGTGGTGCTGGAATCGCGACTGGACGATGGCACGCTATGGCCGATTCCAGTCGTGCTCGATGTCGCCGAGGACTTCGCCGCCGGTCTCGAACGCGGTCAGCGCATCGCACTGCGCGACAGTCAGGGCGTGCCGCTGGCGATTCTCGACATCGAGGACATCTACACGCCGGACCGGCACGCCGAGGCGCTTGAGGTCTACGGCAGCGTTGATCGCAGTCATCCCGGTGTCGCTGCGGTCTACAGCGCGCATCCGGTCTATCTCGGCGGTCGTGTGCACGGTATCCAGGCGCCGCAGCATCACGACTTCCCGGAACTGCGTCTGGATCCGCATGCGCTGCGCCGCAGCTTCGAGCGTGACGGCTGGGACGCCGTAGTCGCGTTCCAGACCCGCAACCCGATGCACCGCGCGCATCGTGAGCTGACCCTGCGCGCCGCCGAGCGCACCGGCGCCCGCGTGCTTCTCCATCCGGTCGTCGGTGTCACCAAGCCGGGCGACATCGATCACTACACCCGCGTGCGCTGCTATCAGGCTCTGCTGAGCCACTATCCCGCAGGCAGTGCGCGCCTGGCCCTGCTGCCGCTGGCAATGCGCATGGCCGGCCCGCGCGAAGCTCTGTGGCACGCGATCATCCGCAAGAACCATGGCGCCAGCCATTTCATCGTCGGCCGCGACCACGCCGGACCGGGCGTCGATGCCAAGGGCAAGCCCTTCTACGAACCCTATGCCGCGCAGGAATTGCTGGTTCGGCACCAGCAGGAGCTGGAGATCCGCATCGTGCCGTTTCCGGCTGTCGTCTATGCCGCCAACCGTGATGCCCACGTACCATTGAACGAGGTACGACCGGAGGACGAGGTGCTGGATCTGTCCGGCACCGAGCTGCGCCGTCGCCTGCATGCCGGTGAGCCGATCCCGGCATGGTTCACCTATCCGGAAGTTGCAGCGATTCTGCAGGAACGACATCCGGCGCGGGCGCAGCCCGGCGTCACGGTGTTCTTCACCGGTCTGTCCGGTTCCGGCAAGAGCACGATCGCACAAGCCCTGATCGCACGTCTGCATGAGCGCTCCAGCCGCAGCATCACCTTGCTCGATGGCGACGAAGTACGGCGCAATCTGTCCAAGGGCCTGGGCTTCTCGCGCGAGGACCGCGACGCCAATGTGCTGCGCATCGCCTGGGTCGCCGCCGAGGTCGCGCGCCATGGCGGCATCGCGATCTGCGCGCCGATCGCACCCTATGCCGGTACCCGCGCGCAGGCGCGTGCTCTGACCGAGGCAGCCGGCGGCGTCTTCGTCGAGGTGCACGTCAGTACCACGCTCGATGTCTGCGAGGCTCGCGACCGCAAGGGTCTGTACGCCCAGGCGCGCGCCGGAAAGATCGCGCAGTTCACCGGCATCAGCGATCCCTACGAGGCGCCGCAGCAGCCCGAGCTGCGCCTGGACGGTGGCGGCGATACGCCGCGCGAACTGGCCGGCGTCATTCTCGACCTGTTGCGTACCCGCGGCGTGCTGGTCGGCACCGGCGATTCGGCGGATGCATCCGGAACCGGCCTGCAAAGCGCGGCCTGAACCCCCTACGGATGCTTTCGGGCGGCGGCGTTGCCGCCGCCCGTTTTTTTGGTGCGCCCGGCACGGGCGCACTCGTGGACCGTGATTGACCGATTGATCCAGCAGGCACTGTTGCAGGTGCTGCAACCGTTGATCGATCCGACGTTTTCGGGTCACAGCTACGGATTCCGTCCCTGTCGACGGAGGGTCGCCACACCTGCGACTCGAGACCGCCGTACTCGACGATGGAATGCCTGAAATCCAGGAATTCCCGCCCCTTCCAGCGGTACACGCCCGCAGGCGGGCTGGGCGGAGGGGTCCAGGTTTCCCTTCGCGCATCGTTCCGGATACCACTCAGGAAAACGGTCGATGCGCTCGGGCGCATCGGGAGCGAACCCAGTCCGGTGACTGGTGTCCATGAACCCCGGCCGTCTGCGGACGTCTCTGTCACGGTTGGGTGGGTAATCGACACGAGGGTTGATCCGCCCTTGCGGCCGTACTTGGAATTGGCAGTGACCAGGACCTGCATGTCCAGGGAGGGTGCCGACATCTCGCTCCAGGTAACGGTGATGTGCAGTTCTCCGTTCACCTCCCATGCCTGGAGGGGTGGTCGTGAAAGATCCGGCCCGGGCGGCGAGCCACGAACGGCCGTGATGCCGTAGGCGTGATCGCGAGTCGAATCGCTCAGGGGCAGGGTGAATGTCAGGAAGGCTCTGAAACAGCCACCTCCCGTATCCCGGCGTATGCGCTTCACGGCAACCGTGGGAGGTTCGGGGAACGGGGTTAACGCCGAACACTGTCCGTGCCGGCGGCGGCCATCCGTCGGCCAGACGCCCGCCCCGCCCCGGCGGGCCGGGCCAGGTCCGTGTCGGACAGGTTGAACGTGGCCAGCAGAGTCTGTGCGGCCGCGGACTGCGCGCGCCTGCGCGGCCTCGCACTGTCGAAATCCCACGCACGGACTGGCACAAGATATTGCCGTGTGCCACACTGGGATTCGGGTGGCACGTTGACAAACGACATGGCAAGCAATCCTTCAAGCAACGAAGTTCAGGTTGGCGCGCAAGGTCGGCTGGTCATTCCTGCCGCCTTGCGCAAGGCTCTGCGCCTGCAACCGGGAGATCGGCTGATCGCCCGACAGGAAGGGGACACCTTGGTGCTTGAACGGCGCGGGGCGGTGGCAAAACGGCTGCAGGATCGGTTTCGCCACATTCCACGAGAGGTCTGTCTCGTCGATGAGCTGATCGCCGAGCGTCGCGCTGCGGCAGCGAAAGAGGCTGCGTCGTAGTGGCTCGGGTTCTGGACGCGTCGAGCCTGCTGGCCTTTCTGCACGACGAGCCCGGCGCCGAGCAGGTCTGGTCGGCACTGCCGGGTGCGCTGGTTGGCGCGGTGAACTGGTCGGAGGTAGTGCAAAAATCCCTGCAACGCCAAGCCGACATCAGCGGCATGCAGCAGGAGTTTATCGACGCCGGTGTCGTGTTCGTGCCGTTTACCGCTGAACACGCCGAAATCGCCGCGTTGTTGTGGGACAAGACCCGCGCGTTTGGGCTGTCGCTGGCCGACCGCGCCTGTCTGGCGCTG
>CAZFUH010000025.1:0-20602 GCA_964522235.1 uncultured Rhodanobacteraceae bacterium | reverse complement strand
CTTTGCTAAGAAGAACGACATCGCCTGTGACGAGCCGCTGACGCGCGAGCGGATCATCGCCGCGCGCAAGTGGGCGCAGGATTATGGCGGCATGAACGCTTACCGGGACCAGTCACGCTACTACTTCCGCGCCCCGCTGCTGTCTCCGGACTACGACGCGGAGGCAGTGTGTGCGATCAATCGAGGCAGTGTCTTCACCCTGGAGTGGCTGCTGCCGGAGTTCCTGGAGGTCGGTTTCACCGGCATCGAGTCCTTTTCGATCCCGGTGCTGATGTTCATCGCGGCCTGCTCGCTTATGACCCTCGCCAGGGGCTGACGATCGAAGCGAGCGACGCCTGGAAATCCGCCACGTTGCGCGTTACCAGCGTCATGTCGTGCACCTGAGCGATTGCGGCGATGAACGCGTCCATGGCGCCGATGGGCCGCCCGACCGCTTCGCGCTGCGCGACGATGTCGCCCCAGGCGCTGGCGACGGCTTCGTCGATCGGCAGTATGCGGCCTTCGAACCGGAGCGGAAGTTCTTCCCGAAGCCAGTGATCGAGCCGGGAGCGCCGGCGGCCGGCCGGCAATCGCGCGACGCCATGGCGCAGTTCGGCCAGGGTGACGACGGAAAGGAACACACGGTCCTCGTCCACGTCGGCGAGCCACGCGATCAGCTCGGGATCCGGAGCGGGCTTGGCCCATTCCGAAACCGCGTTGGTGTCGAGCAGGAACCTCAAAGGTCGACTTTGCGCAGGCCGCCCTTGGCCCGCTGGATCTTCAGTGCCGATCCGCGCAGGGGCGAGGCGGCCAGGAACTCGGCCAGATTACCGGTGCGTCGGGTCTTGCGTTCCCATTCCTGCGCGGAAACGACCACGGCCGTGGGCTTGCCGTTGCGGGTGACCGTCTGCGGCCCCTCGGATGCTGCCAGATCGATCAATTCGCTGAATTTGGCTTTCGCCTGGGCCACCGTCCAGATTTCCATGGTTTACCTCGCTGCATCATGGTCACGATGACCATTATAGTCATTCAGTTGATGGCTGGCGAGTAGCAAGCGATCGTCGCGCAGCGACATCGCACCGTCGCCGTCGTGGTTTCGATCGTGTTCGCCGCCGAGTAGCCCGAAACGGCTGAAGGCCTGCGCCTACCGGAAGTTCAGAGTCAGCCGATCGGTCTCAAGTCGATGCCGCTGTTTGCCGGCCTCGATGTCCAGAGATTCGATCTGAGTATCAATTGCTGCCAGCTCGCGGCTCAAGGCAATCAGATCGGCCACTGCAAGATCATCCCGCTTCGCCTCGCACCTGCGGGGCGCTCTCTGACGCGTGCTTTGAGCAGCCAGCCGTCAGCGCGAGCAGAGTCAGCAGCGAGAACCGTCGAATCATGCAGCCTCCAGCCGCGAACGGACGAATACGAATTCTCAGAAGAGAGCTCAATGATCGCTACACAGCGAAAGCGTTACTGACGATCGCAGCAAGACTGCCGGATGCGCTGCGGTTCAACCGACGCGAGCAATGCGCGCGTAGTCGCGTCAGTGGCAACGGTCCTCGTTCGCGGCGAAGGATATCGATGTTGTCGAACAAGAACGGGCAGGGGCAATCCCCCTGCCCGTGGCGGTCGCCGCTTGGGTTCCGCCGGTGCTGGCCGGCGGAACCCGATGCCAGTCAGCGGCTGTCGAAGCCGGCCGGTGTGGCCGAAGTGCCGCGATTGTCGCTGCCGCCGCCGACAGTGGTGCCGGCCGACTGGATCGACACTGTGTCAATGCCGATGAAGCTGCCGTTGCTGCCACTCGGCCCGGAGTTGGTCACCCAGTAACGGAACGCGATCCGGCCCTGACCGCTGGTCGGCAGGCCGTGCCCCAGGTTGTACTCGAACGGTGCCCAGGCCGCGTACGGGTAGCCGTTCTGACCACTGGGATCGTCGCCGATCAGCAGGTTCGGATTGATGCTGCCGAGCAGGATGTTGAAGTCACCGATGTCGGCGGCGGTGGCGCCGACATTGCTGCACGAAGGTCCATTGCAGGCCCGAATCTCCAGGCGGTCCGGGAAATTGCCCGAACCGGATGCCCGCGTCCAGAACGACACCGACGAGGCGATGTCAAAGTTCAGCAGTGGCGACACCAGCCAGTTGCTGATCGTGCCCAGGCCGGAGGCATTGTTGAAGTTCGCCGAGATGTACGAATCCGCGCCGCCGGCCTGGGCCGGCATGGTTGCCGAGCTGCCCTGCTGCCAGTTCGTCGTGCCCAATGGCTGGCTGTTGTTCTGCAGGATCCAGCCAGCGCCGGTCAGGGTACCGATGTCCTCGAAGCCTTCATTCAAGGTCACCGGCGATGGGCAACCGGGCAGGCCCGGGCTGCAGTCGAAGCCGTTGGTGAAAATCGTGTCGATGACCGGCACCAGGCACCAGGCATTCAGAGTGCCGACATCAATCGCTGCATTGTCGACTACGCGTAACGACCATCCGCCCTGGATCTGCATGCCGGCGAACGCAGCCAGCGCGTTGGCCGGCTGGTAGGACTCGCCTGTGATGTAGGCCTGGGTCGGGTTGGCGCCGCTGGTGCAGTCATTCTGGATCGACAGGCTCGCGTTGTCGTCCAGGAACAGGTCCATGTCGTTGCCGGTGCAACTGCCGCCGCCGGGCTGATCGACCAGGACGACATCGGTTCCATCCTTGCTCAGGATCACACGCAGCTCGCCGACGGCGGTGTGGCTGATGTCCAGCGCAACCCGCAGTGACTGCAGCGCGCCGGCGCTGGTCACGGCCAGTACGTCGCTGACGCCGGTGGCATTGTTGTCCGGAATCGAAATCCCCGGGCTGCTGCAAAGAAGCGCTGTTGTCGTGAAGCTGAAGGTCGCCGATGCCGCGCCTTCGCCGCAGAGGTTGCTGCCGAACACGCGCCAATAGTAGGTCGTGTCGATCGCCAGCGCCGTTGTCGGCGTGAAGCTGGTCCCGGCGACGGTCGCGTCGACGACCACATTCGTGAAGCCGGCATCGGTGGCGACCTGGATCCGGTATTCGTCGGCGTCGGCGAACGCGTTCCAGCTGAACACAGGAGCGGTCGACTGGTCGACGGCGCCATTGGCCGGAGCGATCAGGGTGCCGCTGGTCGGAGCGGACGCCACCACCGACAGCTCGGCGTCGACACTGTGGCTGGTCGCCGGGAAGCCTGGACCGTTGCTGTCGCCTTCGATCGTCAGCGTGTAGTCGCCGGTCGCAACGCCGGCGGTGTTGCCGATGGTCAGCAGGCTGATGGCCGCCGGACTGGCCGGAGTGACCGGATTGACCGAGAAGCCGCCGGTTGCGGCACCGGGCAGTCCGGTCACGTCCAGGGTCACCGCATCGTCGAAGCCAGCGATGGCCAGGACGCCGATGTCGAACTCGGCGCTGTCGCCGGCACAGATCGCCAGGCTGGCAGGTGCTGTCTGGAGCGCGAAGTCGCCTCCGGACGGCGTCGACACCAGGCCGGTCACGGCCAGCGCGTACGGCTGCGGTCCCTGAGCGACCTGGATGCCGCGGACACGGACCTGGTAGACGCCGGCCTGCGGCGTGTCGAGCCGGATCTGATGGACGTTGTTGGCGTCGTCGTAGTTGCTGGTCGTGATGTCCTGGAACGGGTTCGGACTGTTCAGACCGCCGGTTGCCGGCAGCTTCTGGGTCCAGACATCGCCATTCGGCGCCTGCACTTCCAGGCGCAGCAGGTTCACGGTATGCGGATTGGCATTGACCAGGGCCGGGGCGTCATGCCAGGCCAGGGTGACAATCAGCGGCTGGCCGGCCAGGATCAGCAGGGCGTGGGTGTCGACCTCGGCGGTGTCCAGTCCGGCCGTGCCGTCGTGCAGCCACAGGTTGCGGGCATCGCCATCGAAGTACAGGGCATTCTCGAGTCGGATCTGGCCCCAACCCTGGGACTGGCTCGGTGCGCCGCCGGTGCTCCCGGTGCCGGTGATCTCGTGGGCGCCATTGATCATGATCGACTTGACCAGGGCCGCCGAGGGGGTTGGGATGGCGTCGCCCGCGTCCTCAATGCCGCTGGGGTAGAAGCCACGTACCAGGTATTCGCGGACCAGGGCGGCCAGGCCGGCGGCAGTCGGAGTCGCCATCGAAGTGCCGCTGGACGTACGCGGCCCGCACGCATCACGCTGGGCCGACACGATGCTGGCGCCTTGGGCGGCGAGGTCCGGCTTGCTGCGCCGGTCCTGGGTCGGGCCACGCGAGGAGAACGCCGACATGTTGTTGCCGCCGGTGCCCCGGTTGTTGCTGGCGATCGAGAACACGTTCTTGCCGTTGCCGGCGGCGCCGACATCGGCGCCCGGGCCACAGCCGGCGTTGCCGCCCAGGCCACCGCTGTTGCCGGCGGCGACGAACAGGGCCAGTTCCGGGAACTCCCAGACGGCGGCATCGGCGTCGCGCGTGGTCTGCCGGTATTCGACCTGGCAGGCGGCGATGCATGCTCCGACACTATTGCGGCAGCTGGAGCCCCAGGAATTGTTGTGGATGCGGGCGCCGTTCTGATACGCGGTCAGCGAGGCGTGGTAGATCGTGCCGCCCAGACTGTTCAGGTATTGCAGGCTGCCGCCCATCTCCTGCGAGATCAGTTTCGCACCAGGAGCGGTGCCATCGAGGTCGGTCAGGCCGCCGGGCGTGGTGAAGGCGGCGCAATCGACGGCCGAGGCCGGATTGTTGCCGAGGATCGAACCCATGACATGGGTGCCGTGGCCATGGTCGTCGGCCGGGGCGGTGCCCGCCGTGCCGCTCCATTTGTAATGGGCGCCGACCTTGCGATGCGTGAAGTCCGCGGCCGCGACCGGGCAGGTGGCGCCGGTATTGCAGACCGAGGTCACCGGCTGGCCGAACACGGTGTCGCTGAACGAGCAATGGGTCGCGTGCAGACCGGAATCGGCGGCGCCGATGATCTGGCCGCAGCCGAAGATGCCCTGCTCGAAGATCGGCAGTTGATCGGGGCCGGTATTGGTGCCGCTCTGGTGCAGCCAGCCGGCTTGCGAGTTCATGAACTCGTTGTCCCAGCGCAGGCTGATCGAGGCGACTTCCGGATGTTCGGCGATCGCGAACACGGTGGATTCGAGCTGCTCGAAGTCAAAGCCGACGACCAGACGTTCATGGTCGGACGCCTGTTCGATCAGGCGCAAATCGATGCCGGGCAGTGCGAGCACGGCGTTGCGGGTGCTGGAGGCGTCGGCACCTGGATGCAGGGCGATGCTCAGGCGGTCGATGCCACCCTGACGAATGACGGTGTCGTCGGCAGCGCCCTTGGCCAGTCGGCCCAGATCGTTGGCGAGGTTGATGTCGAGCTTCCAGACCGGCAGGTAGGGCCCGGTCCAGAGCACGCCGTCGAGCGAGCGCACGGTGGCATCGAGCTGGGCCGGCATGCGGACCAGGTAGGCATAGTGCGGGGCATAGCCGAGGATCTGGGCGCCGGCACGTTCCAGGGCATCGCGCTGGCGCTGTCCAACCGGGGCCTCGAACTTGACCACGCGCAGTGGCGAGTCGTGGCGGGTCTGGACATCGGCCAGCGGCAGCAGGTGCTCATGGACGGCGCTGACCGTGCCCGTGCACACGTCCAGGGTGGCGCTGTCGAACGACAGCTGACAGCGCCGGTCATCGGCCTGCAGCAGGCCGGGCGCGGCGAGTATCAGAAAAGTGAAAATCCAGGTACGCATGAAACGATCTCCAGTGGTGACCAACCCGGAACGAGTTGAATCATGGCTTGGACGGAGCGCCGCACGCGGCGCGGTGAGATCGAGCGGCCGATCAGTTGGGGTTTGACGGGTTTGGTTTGCCGGGCTGGGCCAAGTCTCGATCTTGTCGAGGGCTGAATGAATTCCCTTGGGCATGGCAGGTGCCGAAGCGGCAACCCGGCGACTACCGGTGTGGTCATGTCCTCCCCGCGTCCCACGCAACTGCGGACTCGAAATGCATACGCAATTGCTCGCGATCGACTCTAGCGGCAATTCGGGCCGGATGCCAGTTGCGACGGGCGCTTCCAGTCGATTTGCTCTTGAAACCGACGGCTTGCAAAAGCGAAAGGCCCGGAACCGTCCGGGCCTTTCGCGGTATCGCTACAACGTGGGATCAATCGAAACCGTTGGCAAAGATCGTGTCGTCAATGGCCAGTTGCGGAATCAGGCACCACTCATTCAGCGTGCCCAAGTCGCCGCCGGCATTGTCGGAAACGCTCAGTGTCCAGGTTCCGTCCAGATCCTCGCCGTCGAACGCCGACAGTGCCTGCGCCGGAATGTAGGATTCGCCGACGATATAGGCTGGTGCCGGGTTCGGACCTTCCAGGCAGTTGTTCTGGATCGACAGCGTGGCATTATCATCGAGGAAGACGTCGATGTTGTTGCCATTGCAGCCGAACGGGGGGTTGACGGTGCCGATCGGCCGGTTGACCAGCTGCACCGACGTGCTGCCATTGGACAGGGTGACGATCAGATCGCCGACCCAGGTGTGACTGATGTCCAGGGAGACGCGCATCGAGTCGATGGTTCCGGTGGTTGCGACCACCATCGGGTCGGAGACACCCGCGGGGGTGTTGTCCGGAATCGACAGGTTCGGCGCACTGCAGATCAATGCCGCAGTGGTGAAGTTGAACACCGTTGAGGCGGTGCCCTCACCGCAGGCATTGATACCGATGACTCGCCAGAAATAGGTCGAGGAAGGCCCCAACGGTGTCGACGGCGTGAAGCTGGTTGCAGCGACGACTTCGTCAATGACGATGTCGGTGAAGCCGGCATCGGTGGCGACCTGGATCCGGTATTCGTCGGCGTCGGCGAACGCGTTCCAGCTGAACACAGGAGCGGTCGACTGGTCGACGGCGCCATTGGCCGGAGCGATCAGGGTGCCGCTGGTCGGAGCGGACGCCACCACCGACAGCTCGGCGTCGACACTGTGGCTGGTCGCCGGGAAGCCTGGACCGTTGCTGTCGCCTTCGATCGTCAGCGTGTAGTCGCCGGTCGCAACGCCGGCGGTGTTGCCGATGGTCAGCAGGCTGATGGCCGCCGGACTGGCCGGAGTGACCGGATTGACCGAGAAGCCGCCGGTTGCGGCACCGGGCAGTCCGGTCACGTCCAGGGTCACCGCATCGTCGAAGCCAGCGATGGCCAGGACGCCGATGTCGAACTCGGCGCTGTCGCCGGCACAGATCGCCAGGCTGGCAGGTGCTGTCTGGAGCGCGAAGTCGCCTCCGGACGGCGTCGACACCAGGCCGGTCACGGCCAGCGCGTACGGCTGCGGTCCCTGAGCGACCTGGATGCCGCGGACACGGACCTGGTAGACGCCGGCCTGCGGCGTGTCGAGCCGGATCTGATGGACGTTGTTGGCGTCGTCGTAGTTGCTGGTCGTGATGTCCTGGAACGGGTTCGGACTGTTCAGACCGCCGGTTGCCGGCAGCTTCTGGGTCCAGACATCGCCATTCGGCGCCTGCACTTCCAGGCGCAGCAGGTTCACGGTATGCGGATTGGCATTGACCAGGGCCGGGGCGTCATGCCAGGCCAGGGTGACAATCAGCGGCTGGCCGGCCAGGATCAGCAGGGCGTGGGTGTCGACCTCGGCGGTGTCCAGTCCGGCCGTGCCGTCGTGCAGCCACAGGTTGCGGGCATCGCCATCGAAGTACAGGGCATTCTCGAGTCGGATCTGGCCCCAACCCTGGGACTGGCTCGGTGCGCCGCCGGTGCTCCCGGTGCCGGTGATCTCGTGGGCGCCATTGATCATGATCGACTTGACCAGGGCCGCCGAGGGGGTTGGGATGGCGTCGCCCGCGTCCTCAATGCCGCTGGGGTAGAAGCCACGTACCAGGTATTCGCGGACCAGGGCGGCCAGGCCGGCGGCAGTCGGAGTCGCCATCGAAGTGCCGCTGGACGTACGCGGCCCGCACGCATCACGCTGGGCCGACACGATGCTGGCGCCTTGGGCGGCGAGGTCCGGCTTGCTGCGCCGGTCCTGGGTCGGGCCACGCGAGGAGAACGCCGACATGTTGTTGCCGCCGGTGCCCCGGTTGTTGCTGGCGATCGAGAACACGTTCTTGCCGTTGCCGGCGGCGCCGACATCGGCGCCCGGGCCACAGCCGGCGTTGCCGCCCAGGCCACCGCTGTTGCCGGCGGCGACGAACAGGGCCAGTTCCGGGAACTCCCAGACGGCGGCATCGGCGTCGCGCGTGGTCTGCCGGTATTCGACCTGGCAGGCGGCGATGCATGCTCCGACACTATTGCGGCAGCTGGAGCCCCAGGAATTGTTGTGGATGCGGGCGCCGTTCTGATACGCGGTCAGCGAGGCGTGGTAGATCGTGCCGCCCAGACTGTTCAGGTATTGCAGGCTGCCGCCCATCTCCTGCGAGATCAGTTTCGCACCAGGAGCGGTGCCATCGAGGTCGGTCAGGCCGCCGGGCGTGGTGAAGGCGGCGCAATCGACGGCCGAGGCCGGATTGTTGCCGAGGATCGAACCCATGACATGGGTGCCGTGGCCATGGTCGTCGGCCGGGGCGGTGCCCGCCGTGCCGCTCCATTTGTAATGGGCGCCGACCTTGCGATGCGTGAAGTCCGCGGCCGCGACCGGGCAGGTGGCGCCGGTATTGCAGACCGAGGTCACCGGCTGGCCGAACACGGTGTCGCTGAACGAGCAATGGGTCGCGTGCAGACCGGAATCGGCGGCGCCGATGATCTGGCCGCAGCCGAAGATGCCCTGCTCGAAGATCGGCAGTTGATCGGGGCCGGTATTGGTGCCGCTCTGGTGCAGCCAGCCGGCTTGCGAGTTCATGAACTCGTTGTCCCAGCGCAGGCTGATCGAGGCGACTTCCGGATGTTCGGCGATCGCGAACACGGTGGATTCGAGCTGCTCGAAGTCAAAGCCGACGACCAGACGTTCATGGTCGGACGCCTGTTCGATCAGGCGCAAATCGATGCCGGGCAGTGCGAGCACGGCGTTGCGGGTGCTGGAGGCGTCGGCACCTGGATGCAGGGCGATGCTCAGGCGGTCGATGCCACCCTGACGAATGACGGTGTCGTCGGCAGCGCCCTTGGCCAGTCGGCCCAGATCGTTGGCGAGGTTGATGTCGAGCTTCCAGACCGGCAGGTAGGGCCCGGTCCAGAGCACGCCGTCGAGCGAGCGCACGGTGGCATCGAGCTGGGCCGGCATGCGGACCAGGTAGGCATAGTGCGGGGCATAGCCGAGGATCTGGGCGCCGGCACGTTCCAGGGCATCGCGCTGGCGCTGTCCAACCGGGGCCTCGAACTTGACCACGCGCAGTGGCGAGTCGTGGCGGGTCTGGACATCGGCCAGCGGCAGCAGGTGCTCATGGACGGCGCTGACCGTGCCCGTGCACACGTCCAGGGTGGCGCTGTCGAACGACAGCTGACAGCGCCGGTCATCGGCCTGCAGCAGGCCGGGCGCGGCGAGTATCAGAAAAGTGAAAATCCAGGTACGCATGAAACGATCTCCGAGGTTGATGCGCTCGAATGAGCTGGGGGGTCGGAATGGGAATGCGCCTCACGCGGCGCCGGCGGATCGATGGGCCGATCGAATGGGGATGCGAAGAGGGAGACGACCGGACGAAGCCAAGGCCGATGTTGGAGCTGAGTCGGCATCGAGCGCGGATAACAACCATCCCCGTTGCCGCAAGGCGGCACCGGTTGGCGGTGACTTCATGATGGATGCTCCTCCCGTAGAGCCGTTGGGTGCGGTTCGTCAATGAACCGGCACTTAACTCTGTGGGACTCTAATGCCATAACGCCGACGGCGCCAGTGTCTGCGCTTGCGATGGCGCCGGAAAAAACCGACCATGGCCGGCCGATCGCGCGGGGTCGAGGCCGCTGCCGGTGCCGATGCCGCCGAATCTCGCCCTAGTCCCGGCCCGGAAACCAACCACTATGGCTGTGCCACCTGGTGCCACCGGCACCTTGTTCATCATCGCCGCGCCGTCCGGTGCCGGGAAAACCAGCCTGGTCCGGGCACTGCTGGAACACGACCGGGATCTGGTGCTCTCGATATCGTATACGTCCCGTCCGCCCCGGCCCGGCGAGCGCGATGGTGAGCACTACCATTTCGTCAGCCGTGAGCAATTCCAGGCCATGATCGATGCCGGCGAGTTTTTCGAGCATGCCGAAGTGCACGGCGATCTCAAAGGCACGGCGCGGCGGGCGGTCGAGCCCTGGCTGGCCCAGGGTCGGGATGTGCTGCTGGAAATCGACTGGCAGGGCGCGCGTCTGGTAAGAGCACAGCAGCCGGAATGCAAGAGCGTATTCATACTGCCGCCGTCACGGGCCGAGCTGGAACGCCGACTACGCGCTCGGGCGCAGGATTCCGAGTCGGTCATCGAGCGCCGGTTGCGCGATTCCCGCCAGGATGTCGGCCACGCACATGAATTCGACTACCTTGTCGTCAACGATCAGTTCGAACTTGCGCTGGCGCAGATCCAGGCCATCGTTCAGGCCCAGCGTCTGCGAATGCCGTTGCAGGGCGAGCGCTATGCCGGCTTGATCGCCGAACTGCTGGCTTGAACGGGCTGCTTGGTTCCCGAGCCCTGAGGCCTCGTGCCATTGCGCGCCGCAGCACGAACTGGCTAAACTGTGACCAACTGTCTCTGTCACAAGGGTTTAACCAAGAATATGGCCCGGATTACGGTCGAAGATTGCCTGGCGGTGGTGGATAACCGCTTCGAGCTGGTTCTGCTCGCCTCCAAACGCGCCCGGCAGCTGTCCAAGGGCATCGAGCCCACGGTGCTGGCCGAGAACGACAAGCCGACCGTCCTGGCATTGCGCGAGATCGCCGAGCGCAACATCGACATGGCGATGGTCGATGAAATCGATCGCCAGGAGCGCGCCCGCGCCGAGCGCGAGGCCCTGGAATGGGCGGCGGCGGAGCTGGATGAAAGCAAGGAAGGCGACGACATCTGACCGGGATCCAGTCGTGAGCAGCCAGCAGACACTGCCAGCCACTCCGATGCGCAGTTGACGGACGGCGCAGATGGGCGTGCTTCTGAATGCCGTATTGCCGGCGACCAGCGCCCTCCCCGCCGACGTCCGCGCGCTTGAGAAGCGGCTCAAGCGCTACCTCAAACGCGACAAGATCCAGAACGTGCGTCGGGCCTATCGGCTCGGTGCCCTGGCTCATGAAGGCCAGACCCGCAAGAGCGGCGAGCCCTACATCACGCATCCGGTCGCGGTCGCGCAGATCCTCGCGGAGATCGGTCTGGACGGCGAGGCGATCGTCGCCGCGATCCTGCATGACACGATCGAAGATACCCATCTGACCCGGGCCGAGATCGAGGCCGAGTTCGGCTCGGATGTTGCCGACATCGTTGATGGCGTCACCAAGCTCGACAAGATGCAATTCCGCGATCGCCAGGAGGCGAACGCGGAAAGTTTCCGCAAGATGGTCATGGCGATGGCGCGCGACCTGCGCGTGATCCTGATCAAGCTGGCCGACCGCCTGCACAACATGCGCACCCTGGGCAGCATGGCTTCGGACTCGCGCCGGCGCATCGCCCGGGAGACCCTGGACATCTACGCCCCGATCGCGCAGCGACTGGGCATGAACCGGTTTCGCGCCGAGCTGCAGGATCTTGCCTTCGCGGCCCTGTATCCGCTGCGCTACCGTGTCATTGCCGCCCACATCCGGCAACTGCAGGGACATCGCCAGGAATCGATTCAGCGCATCGAGCACGATCTGGGCCGGGCGCTCAAGCGCGAGGGCATCCGCAACCGCATCGTCAGCCGGGTCAAGTCGCCCTACAGCATCTATCGGAAGATGCTCAAGGATCGCAAGCCGCTGTCGCAGGTCATGGATGTCTACGGAGTACGCGTGATCACCGATACGCCGATGCACTGCTATCACGCGCTCGGCGCCAGTCACGCCTTGTACAAGCCGATCGAGGGCCGTTTTCGCGACTACATCGCAATTCCCAAGGCCAATGGCTATCAGTCCCTGCATACGGTCCTGATCGGCCCGTTCGATGCGCCGGTCGAGGTGCAGATCCGCACCGAGGACATGGATACCGTCGCCGAGCGCGGTGTTGCCGCGCACTGGGTGTACAAGACCGACGCCGGCGCCAACAACGCCCAGAGCCGAGCGCGCGAATGGCTCAGCGGCCTGGTCGAGGCGCAGGCGCGTACCGGTTCTTCGCTGGAATTCGTTGAAAACGTCAAGGTCGATCTGTTCCCCGACGAGGTCTACGTGTTCACCCCGCGCGGCGACATCCTGACCCTGCCGCGGGCTGCGACCGCGCTGGACTTTGCCTACGCGGTGCACACCGATGTCGGCGATCACGCCGTGACCGCACGCGTCGACCGCAAGCTGTCGGCGCTGCGCACGCGGCTGGACAGTGGCCAGACGGTCGAGATCATCACTGCGCCGAGCGCCCAGCCGCATCCGGGCTGGCTGGAGTTCGCCGCGACCAGCAAGGCGCGAACAGCAATCCGTCACCACCTCAAGCGCTTGCAGCACGAGGACGCCGTCGATCTTGGCCATCGCATGCTCGATCGTGCCCTGGCCGCACGCGGCGGTTCCCTGGACGCGCTGTCGAGCGAGACCCTGGAACGCTATCTCGGCGACGCCAAGTTCAAGCGGCTGGAAGAGTTGCTCGCCGACGTTGCGCTCGGAAACCGTGTTGCCGACCAGGTCGCAACCGGACTGCTCGACACCACGCCGGAGTCGAACGTTCCGGCTCCGAAGCAGGCCCAGAGCGAGCGCATCACGATCACCGGGCGCGAGCGCGGCATCATCAGCTTCGGCGCCTGCTGCAACCCGATTCCCGGCGACGACATCGTCGGCTACATGTCGGCGGGCAAGGGGGTGGTCGTGCACCAGATCGCCTGCCGCAACCTCAACGAGTACCGCAAGACGCCCGAGCGCCTGATCGCGATCGGCTGGGATCGCAATGTCGAAGGTGACTACCGCGTCGTGCTGCGGATCGTGGTCATGAACAAGCCCGGCGTGCTCGCCAGCGTCGCCGCCGCCATTGCCGAAGCGCAATCGAACATCGCCCATGTCGAGTACACCGAGCGCGACCTGGAGGCGGCGGTGCTGCTGTTCACGATCGAGGTTCGCGACCGCAAGCACTTGGCCAGCGTCATACGCCAGGTGCGTCGTTCCGACGTCGTGCACAGTGTCCAGCGCGCCGTCGGCTGAGTGGGCCGGAGCGTGCGCGAAAGACGACGGCAACCCGCAGACAGGGCAGGAGCCGGGCTGGACCACGAAACCACGAACGAGCGATCTACGTCATTCGCGGCTTGCCGATCGTCGTGCGCAATGCCGCGACCACCGACAACGCCCCGGATCTGAGGTTAGACTTCGCTCGGTATCCACCCTGGAGCAGACAATGCGCGATGTGATTCATACCGACGCGGCACCGGCGGCGATCGGTACCTATTCGCAGGCGGTTCGGGTCGGCAACACCGTCTATCTGTCCGGCCAGATTCCGCTTGACCCGGTCAGCGGCGAGCTCGTGCAAGGCGAGATCCGGGCCGAGATCGAGCGCGCATTCGCCAACCTGAAGGCAGTTTGCGAGGCTGCCGGCGGCACGCTCGCCGACCTGGTCAAGCTCAACGTCTATCTGACCGATCTTGGACATTTTGCCGAGGTCAATGCCGTCATGTCCGGGTTGTTCGTGCAACCGTATCCGGCGCGCGCCGCGATCGGCGTCGCGCAACTGCCACGCGGTGCCAGGGTCGAGGTCGATGGCGTGCTGGTGCTCGGCTGAGTCCTCGTTCTTTGCCACCACCGATCGTACCCGCCGTCGTCAGGGTCACGCGGCGTGGCCTGCCTCGGTTGTCTTCCGGCTACGGCAATCGCAGTGCGGATGGCAAACACGAGGGTGATCTCCGTGCAGTGCTTCCGGACTTGCGTGCCTGGCAGGCTGCGCGGGTGAACGGCCGATCGTCTGTGTGCGGGCCGATCCCGTCATGACCGCGATCGATCCGGGCGCTGCCTCGCTGAGCGGCCGAGAGCCGGTGACCGTGCTGGCTGGTGTCGGCGACAAGGGCGCCGAGGCGCTTGCCCGACTAGGCGTCAATTGCGTGCAGGATCTCTGGTTTCACTTGCCGCTGCGCTATGAGGATCGGACCCGGATCACGACGATTGCCGATCTGCTGCCTGGCACCAAGGCGCAGGTGCTGGGTCGGGTCGCCGCGGTCGAGAGCGGCTTCCGCCATCGGCCGTTCCTGCGCGTGCTGGTCGAGGACGAAGGTGCCGGCGCGCTGATGCTGCGCTTTTTTCATTTCAATCATGCCCAGGCGCGCGGCTTCTCCGTCGGCCAGCGTCTGCTCTGCTTTGGCGAGCCGCGCTGGGGCCAGTACGGCATGGAGATGGTGCATCCGAACTACCGGCGCCTGGCCGACGCCGCCGAGCCCGAGGTCGACCATCGCCTGCGCCCGGTGTACCCGACCACCGAAGGTCTGGACCAGCGCCGGCTGGCCGGTTGGGTTGCCGCTGCGCTGCGCGCGCTGCCGGACGAGGACGAACTGGAAATCCTGCCGGCGGCCGTGCTCGCCGAGCATCGTCTGCCGCCCCTGGCCGTGGCGCTGCGCTATGTCCATGCGCCGCCGCCGGACGCCAGCCTGGACGAGATCGCCGAGGCTCGTCATCCGAGCCAGCGCCGGCTGATCGTCGAGGAGTTGCTGGCCCATCACCTGAGCCTGAAGCAGCGCCGCCTGCGTCTGCGCGAGTCGCGGGCGCCGACGCTGAAGCCGCGCGGATCGCTGGCCAAGCGCCTGCGCGAGTCGTTGCCGTTCCGCCTGACTGCCGCCCAGCAGCGCGTGGTCAAGGAGATCGCCGCCGATCTGCGCCTGCCGGCGCCGATGTTGCGTCTGGTCCAGGGCGATGTCGGCTCCGGCAAGACCGTAGTTGCGGCATTGGCCGCGGCGCAGGCGATCGAAGCGGGTGCGCAGGTCGCGGTCATGGCGCCGACCGAGCTGCTGGCCGAGCAACATCGGCGCAGTTTCGCCGGCTGGTTTCAGGCCTTGGAGATCGAACCGGTCTGGCTGGCCAGCAAGGTCAAAGGCCGGGCACGGAACAAGGCGCTGGACGCGATCGCCGCCGGCGCACCCTTGGTCGTCGGCACCCATGCGTTGATGCAGGAAGGTGTGCTGTTCGCGCGCCTGGCTCTGGTGATCGTCGATGAGCAGCATCGCTTCGGTGTGCATCAGCGTCTGGCGTTGCGCGACAAGGGCCGGGACGGTGACAGCGTTCCGCACCAGCTGGTGATGACGGCGACGCCGATTCCGCGCACCCTGGCGATGGCCGCCTATGCCGATCTCGATGTCTCGGTGATCGACGAGTTGCCGCCCGGCCGGACACCGGTACGCACGGTCGCGATTCCGGCCGAACGCCGCGACGAGGTCGTCGAGCGCATTCGTGAGGCCTGTCGCCGCGGTCGTCAGGTGTACTGGGTCTGCACCTTGATCGACGAGTCCGAACTGCTCGAGGCGGAGGCGGCGCAGAAGCGTTATCAGCACCTGGTTGAAGTTCTGGCCGAGCTGCGCGTCGGCCTGATCCATGGCCGCCTGAAGTCGGCCGAGAAGGAGGCCGCGATGGCGGCGTTCAAGGCCGGCGAACTGGATCTGCTGGTGGCAACGACGGTGATCGAGGTTGGCGTCGATGTCGCCAATGCCAGCCTGATGGTGATCGAGAACGCCGAGCGTCTGGGTCTGGCGCAATTGCACCAGCTGCGCGGTCGGGTCGGCCGCGGCAGTGCCGAATCCAGCTGTGTCCTGTTGTTCCAGGCGCCGTTGTCGATGCTGGCGCGGCAGCGTCTGGACGTGTTGCGGCAGAGCAATGACGGCTTCCGGATTGCCGAGAAGGATCTCGAGTTGCGTGGCCCCGGCGAACTGCTCGGCACTCGTCAGACCGGTCTGGTCGGCTTCCGCATCGCCAATCTGACGCGCGACGGCGACGAGCTGCCGGCGGTGTCGGAGTTGGCCGATATTCTGCTCGCGCAGCATCCCGGTTGCGTGCCGCGCCTGATCGATCGCTGGGTCGGTGCCGCCGAGCAGTACGCCGGCGCCTGATCGCCTCGCGGCAGCCGGTTTCGGTGCCGCGAGCCGCAATCCTCCCGACAGCGTCGCAGCCCTAACGCAACGCCGCGTATCGGCACGGTGCGTAGCCCGGGCGGGGCCGAAGGCCGCACCCGGGACGGGCGCGGCGGGTCGCGGCATCGCTCCCGGGCGCGCTGCGCTTACCCGGGCTACGTGCTGCGAGATGGTGCGGCGGGGTTGCGCTGTTTACGGGGGCCGTGGACAACCGGCCAGGCAGGCGATGCCGCTGGCGCTGATCGCGAGCAGACGGCCGGTTGCGATGGCCTCGGCCTCGACGCCGGGCCAGGCATAGCCGGCGTAGCGCACGCCGCGGCGATCGCGTTGTCGAACCAGCAGGCCCAGGGCGCGACCATCGGCGTCGGTGACCAGCAGCCGCCGCGCGCGCGGCTGGACCGAAGACGGTTCGGTCGCGTGCGCGCTCAGCGCCAGCACCTGACCGCCGAAGCGGTTGTCGACGAGCTCGGCGGTCAGCATCAGCGCATTCGAGCGTTCGCTGATCTGCGGCGGTGCTGGCGCACGAGCCAGCTCCATCTCCGGCCACGCAAACATCGCCTTGCGCTGGCGCTCCAGCATTGGACGCACCTGCACAACCTCTTCCATGCGGGTTTCCCACAGCGGCTGATCCTGCGCCAGGCTGCCGACCGCGATCCCGGCCGCCTGCAAGGCCAGGCCGTCCTGCACGCGCTGACCCCAGCTTCGGTAGGCCGGTGTCGACGCCAGCATGCCGGCGATCATGACCACGACCGCAATCATCGGTGCGACGCGGACCAGGCGCGAGCGAGCCGGGGTCGCCAGCGCGGTCAGCAGCACGCCAAGCCAGAACAGGCTCGACCAGGGCAGGTAGCGTTGCGCCAGCACCTGATCCGGATGCGCCTGGAAGTACTCCAGCCGCGACAGCGCCACCAGGCCGGCGACGGCGATCGCGAACCAGCTCAGCGCCAACCCGCAGCGACGCAGCAGGCCGATCTGTCCGGCACGCAGGCTGATCAGGGTCACGACGACGATGTAGCCGATCGCCGCCAGGCCGATCGCCATCGCCGGTCCATGCCGGAGCCATAGCGAACCCAGGTTCGCCTGGTACGCACGAGCGACCGGTGCGGTCGCAGCGGCCAGCCAGCCGGGCAGGGCGCGGGCGGCCTCCGGATCGTGCAGGGCTTGCAGCAGATGGGCCCACATCGAAGCCAGCCATGCGGCGGCCAGACCCAGGTTCGCCAGCGGCTCGATGTGCAGCACGCGGCCAATGCCGTCGGCGTCGGGCAGCAGGAAATACAGCAGCAGGGTCAAGGCCAGCACGCAGCCCAGCATCGGCAGCGCGCGATAGCGGCGATCCAGCACCAGGACCAGGGCCACGGCGCCGAAGCTGGCGATGCCGGGGCCAAAGCAGAACGCGGCCGCCATCGCCAGCAGGCAGGCTGCGAACAGAGGCAGCGGCTCGTCATCGATGACCCTGGCACGCAGCCGCCGCAGCCGCGTTTCGGTGCCCGGCCGAGTCACGGCCGGGGTCGGGGCGGGCACCGGCAAGCGGCCGGTTCGACCCGGCCGCAACACCAGCGCCAGCGCCGCCGTGGCACAGAACGTCAGCAGGTAGCCATGCACCGATTCATTGCCATGCAACAGAAAGCGGCCATTGCCGAGCCAGAACAGCGCTGCTGCGCTGGCGGCGACCGCGAGCCAGCGTCGGGTCGGCGTCAGGCTGCGATCCGCCACGGCGATCCAGGCCAGCAGCAGCACCGTCGCCAGCGCCGCCAGCGCGCCCACGGCCAGTTGCAGGATCTGGCTGCCACCCAGCCAATGCAGTTCGGCGACGCGGACCAGGCCGGGCAGGATCGGCCGATGCCCGTTCTCCAGCTGCAGCACGCTGTCCGGGAACGGCAACTCCAGATAGAACGGATACATCCGCCACTGGTCGGCATAGGGATCGCGCCAGCCGCTGTCGAGGATCGTCAGCAGACCGATCAGGACGATCGCGAGCGCGACCCCGGCGCAGGTCCAAGCGCCGAGCGAACGCAGGTTCAAGGCTGCGCCTCTGGACTGGAACTCCCGGCAGCGGTTGTCGGCCCGGGCACCGCCTCGGCGACATCGCGGACGTGCAGGTCGAGCTGCGGAAAGGCGATCTCGATCTGGTGTTCGGCGAACAACTCGGCAATGCGCATATTGAGTTCGTTCTGGGCCGGCAGCCGGTCGCCGAGGGCGGCGACGAATACCCGCAACTCGAAATCCAGCGAGCTGGCACCGAACGCCAGGAACCAGCTGCGCGGCGGCGGATCGGCGAGCGCACGCGGGTTGTCGTGCGCGGCCTGCTGCAGCAGCTCGTGAACCTTGGCGACATCGCTGCCGTAGGCGACGCCGACCTTGACCGTGACCCGGGTGGTGGTGTCACTGAGGGTCCAGTTGATCAACTGGCCGGTGATAAAGGTCTTGTTCGGGACGACGATCTCCTTGTTGTCGAAGTCCAGGATGGTCGTTGCGCGGGTGCGGATGCGGGTCACGGTGCCGGACAGATCGCCGATCGTGATCACATCGCCGACCCGGAACGGACGTTCGAACAGCAGGATCAGGCCGGACACGAAGTTCGCGAAGATCTCCTGCAGGCCGAAGCCCAGGCCGACCGACAACGCCGCCGCCATCCATTGCAGCTGCGACCAGCGCAGGCCGAACAGGCTCAGGCCGATCAGCACGCCGGTGATGACGATGGCGTAGCGGGCGACACTGGTGATCGCGTAGCGCAGTGCGGCATCGACCCTGGCGCGCGAGAGCAGGCCGATCTCGATCAGGCCGGGCAGGTTGCGCGAGGCGACCACGGTCAGGACCAGGGTCAGCAGGCCGAGCAGCAGGGCCATCAAGGTCACCGGCTGCTCGAAGCCGACGCCATCGGCACCGGTGTCGCGGAAGTGCCAGAGCGCGATGTCGTCCAGTCGCGAGAACGCCGGCAGCACGTCGACCCAGACCCAGGCCAGTCCGAGCACGATCAAGGTCCAGCGCAGGGCGCGCAGCAGTCGCCGCGACTGCGCGTTGACCATCTCCAGCGTCACCTCGTCCTCGATCTCGGGCCGGGCCTCACCGCTGTCGCCGTGCCCGGCTTCGGCCTCGGCTTCGCGACGCTGTTCCAGTCGATGCAGAGCCAGGCGTCGCTCACCGAGCAGAAACCAGCGCGACAGCAGGCCGATGACGACCGCGACCGCGACCGCGATGCCGACACTGGCGAACAAGGCCTGAACCAGGATCGCCGCAGTGTAGACATAGCCGGCGACGGCCAGGCCGGCACACACCAGCGCAGCGCCGGGCAAAGCCACGCGCAGCAGGCGGCGCAGGGTTGAAGGCTCGACCGTGATTCCACGCGGCGTCCACAGCCGGCCCGGCGCCAGCAAGAACCAGAGCAGGGCGGCGGCGGTGAGGCCGAAGGCGATGATCGCCAGCCGCGCTTGAATATCGATGGCCAGATCCTGATTGCGGATGAAGGCCAGGATCATCACGAAATACGTGCCCAGGCCGAGCGCCGCGGCCAGCGGCAGCCAGCGGCGCAGGCTTTCCCGCCGCGGCCGGGTCCAGCGCAGATGCGCATGGCCGAGTCCGCGCTCGATGGTCAGCCAGCCGAGGAAGGCCAGGGTCAGCACCGGCAAGGCCAGCGCGCTGACGGCGCGACCGAGCGAGTCGCTGTAGCGACCGGCCTCGCCGACATGTTGCAGGCTGAAGCCGAGCAGCCATGCCGTGAGCGCCCACGGCAACGCCGCCAGCGCGGTCCAGGCCAGGGCCATCAGCGTATAGCGGAAGCGGTCGTTGCGGACGCGGCCGACCGACTGCGCCAGGGTCTCCAGTTGCCCCCGGGCACGGCGACGCACGTACAGCAGGGCGACGATCAAGACCACCCCGGCAAGATGCAGCAGCGGTCGTTCGCTGATGCCGCGGCTGAGCAATTGCACGCTGGTCAGCAGGCGCGAAGGCTTGACCAGATCGTACAGACCGCTGGGCACACGCAGCAGCCAGTCCAGGCTGATCGGGGCATGGCTGGGGATCCACAGCAGATGCCGGTCGAGGGTCTGCTGCAGGGTTCGGCTGCTGTCCAGACGCTCTTGCAGCACGCGTTCGGTCTGCTCCAAGGTGGCGATCCGACGGTGCAGCAGCGGCTCCAGGCGATCGAGCAACTGGCTGCGTTCGTGCAACAGGGCTGTGAGCAGGTCGGCATCGCCCGCGCCGGACGGGTCATCGTCGCCGGCATCCTCGCCCTGATCGTGCAGCGTGTGTGCTGCAGCCGGAATATCGAGCAGCTCGCGCTGGCGGTCACTCAGTGCCACCAGGCGCAGCCGCAGATCCGCCAACTCGCCGCGCAGCCGCGCCAGGTGCTGCTCGATCCGTCGTACCGGTTCCAGGCCGCGCCGTTCCGCCCACAGCCAGCGGCCGGCCTGATCGGTGGTGCCGCCCAGTTCCAGCCGCGTCCGGCTGTCGCGCAGAGTCGCCGAGACCCGTTCGCGCAGGCGCTCCTGTTCGGCCAGGGTGTCGCGTTCGTTGGCCAGACGTTCGTTGTCGCGGACCAGGGTTTCGCCGATCTCCAGGTTCGCGCGCAACGCCACCGCGAGCGCCGAGCCGTC
>CAZFUH010000024.1:0-20850 GCA_964522235.1 uncultured Rhodanobacteraceae bacterium | reverse complement strand
TTCTTTTGG
Organism: uncultured Rhodanobacteraceae bacterium; assembly: GCA_964522235.1. GTDB lineage: Bacteria > Pseudomonadota > Gammaproteobacteria > Xanthomonadales > UBA2363 > Pseudofulvimonas. Next base: position 20,841 of record CAZFUH010000024.1, on the reverse strand, counting down.
TTACTTTTCTTTGGGCAAGCAAAGAAAAGTGACCCGGCGCGCAGGAAGCGCGTCGGAAGAAGCCATGGATGGCGAAGCCGGAGCAAGCGAAAGAACACAGGAATGCCGGCGCCACAAGTGGGCCGTGAGCAGCGATGCATAGTGGTTTCTCTGCGCCGCTGACTCGGCTCGTATCAGGATGCGACTCGTGGGCAATCAGGGGTGACCCAGCCGACCCGGCGTCTACGCGTCCAATTCGTCGCCCGCATCAGCCTCAAGCAAACCCCATTCGACCAGCAGCTCGAGCGCCAACTCGCGCTGGGCCGGATCGACCATCAGCGCATACAGGCCGAACGCCGGCAGCTCGCCCATAGCGCCGCTGAGGTGCTCACCGGCGAGATGGCAACGCACCCCTTCGGCGAGCAGGCGCTGCTTTGCCAGTTGTCCTTCCATCAATGTGAAGGGGCGCCAGATGACATCCATAGGCGGCCAGACTAGCGAGCCGGCTGCCACTTCACCAGTCGCGGGCTTGAGTGCCCGACCGCGCTGTCGTCGTGGCGTCAGCGCGCGCGGACGATGCCAGTTAAACTTGCGCTCTTTTTCCGCCAGCAAGCATCCCCATGAGCGGCGACGAACGCAACGACTTCATCCGCCAGATCGTCCGCGGCGACCTCGCCAGCGGCAAGCACAGCCATATTCGCACCCGTTTTCCACCGGAACCGAATGGCTATCTGCACATCGGCCACGCCAAGGCGATCTGCCTGGATTTCGGTCTTGCCGCCGAATTCGGTGGCGACTGCAATCTGCGCTTCGACGACACCAATCCGGCCAAGGAAGACCCCGAATACGTCGAGGCGATCCAGGACGACGTGCGCTGGCTCGGTTTCGAGTGGCACGCGCTGCGTCATGCCTCGGACTACTTCGAGGTGTTCTACCTGGCGGCCGAGAAACTGATCGCCGACGGCCACGCCTATGTCTGCGACCTGGTCCCGGAGCAGATGCGCGAATACCGCGGCACCCTGACCGCGCCCGGCCGCAACTCGCCGTATCGCGAACGCAGCAGCGAGGAGAGCCTGGACCTGTTCCGGCGCATGCGTGCCGGCGAGTTCGCCGACGGCAGCAAGACCTTGCGTGCGCGGATCGACATGGCCGCCGGCAATATGAACCTGCGCGACCCGGCGCTGTACCGGATCAAGAAGGTGCCGCACCAGAACACCGGCGACACCTGGTGCATCTATCCGATGTACGACTTCGCGCATTCGCTCAGCGATGCCATCGAAGGCATCACCCACTCGCTGTGCACGCTGGAGTTCGAGGACCATCGGCCACTGTACGATTGGTGCATCGACAAGGTCGATCTGGCCGGCAATCCGCAGCTGCTGGCACCGCTGCTCGAACGCGGGCTGCCGAATGAAGCCGACAGGCCGCGACAGATCGAGTTTTCGCGCCTGAACATCAATTACACGGTGATGAGCAAACGCAAGCTCATGGCCCTGGTGCAAGAAGGCCTGGTCGAGGGCTGGGACGATCCGCGCATGCCGACCCTGCAGGGCATCCGTCGACGCGGCTACACGCCGGCTTCATTGCGCCTGTTCGCCGAGCGCGTCGGCATCAGCAAGCAGAACTCGCTGATCGACTTTTCGGTCCTGGAAGGCTGCGTGCGCGAGGATCTGGACGCGCGCACGCCGCGACGCATGGCCGTGCTCGATCCGCTCCGGCTCCTGCTCAGCAATGTCGACGAAGGCGACGAGGAAGCACTCGAGTTTCCGAACCACCCGAAGGACGAAGGCTTTGGCCGGCGCCAGGTGCCGTTCTCACGCGAGCTGTGGATCGAACGCGACGATTTCATGGAGGTGCCGCCAAAGGGCTTTCACCGTCTGGTGCCCGGTGGTGAAGTGCGGCTGCGCGGCGTCGGCATCGTCCGCTGTGACGAGGTCGTCAAGGACGGCGATCGCGTGCTGGAACTGCGCGGCACGCTCGATCCGGACACGCGCCCCGGTCGGCCCGGCGCCAACCGCAAGATCAAGGGCACGATCCACTGGGTCAGCGCCCGTCACGCCGTCGCCGCCGACGTGCGCTTGTACGATCGCCTGTTCGACGTGGCCGATCCGGACGATGACCGTGACGGCAAGACCTACAAGGACCATCTCAATCCCGACTCGATCCGCAGCGTGCGTGCCTGGCTGGAACCGGCGGCAGCGCAGATCGAGCCGGAGCAGCACTGGCAATTCGAGCGCCTGGGGTACTTCGTCGCCGACCGCCGCGATCATCGTGCCGATGCGCCGGTGTTCAATCGCACCGTGACGTTGCGCGACACCTGGGCCAAGAGCTAGCAGCCTGTCGGACGACGCCTGGCCAGCAATCGGCTACAATGGAAACCGTTTTCGGGGAGTAGCCGGCCTCGCTCAGCGAGGTACCTGCGTCAACACGCTTGACCGACCACGGTCATGGCGCAGATCGGACACCGCCGCGGCAAGACCGAAGACCTGCGCGATGCCGAACAACCGGGGCATCGCGCCGGTCTTTGTGTCGGCACCGGTTCTGGTCCCCCATGGGGGCGTTCCTGATCGCCACCGGCCTGGTCGCCGTCGCCGATCTCGGCGACAAAATGCGGGTTAATATATCGCCATGAACCGATCCTTGCTTCTCCTGCTATGCGTTTTTCTGGCCGGGTGCGCGGGCTCGGCGTCGACCGCGACGACAAACGACGAACGCGACAACGGCGAACCGACCGCCGGCGAGTTCACCAGCGACCTGCGCGTGCACGAGCAGTTGCGCTTCGACTGTGTCGAGGACAGCGATTGCACGATCAAGAACGTCGGCAACTGCTGCGGCTACTATCCGGCCTGCGTGCACATCGACTCACCTGCCGACCCGGCCGCGGTCGCCGCCGAATGCGCTCAACGCGATCTCGCCGGCATCTGCGGCTATCCGGTTCTCTCCGGCTGCACCTGCGTCGCTGGCCGTTGCCGGGACGTGGCCGGATCCGATACCCGAGAACTGCAGTGACGCGCCCAGCGTTGCCGACCCAGGTTGGCTTTCAGTTGCCGAACTGGGTCGCCGAATATGCCGAGCCCGGCCGCCATTGTCACGACGATGATGACAAGGTCGCGCTGGCAATCGCGTTGTCGCAGGGCAACATCCGCCACGGCAGCGGCGGGCCGTTTGGTGCTGCGATCTTCGACGGTGAGCAACGACTGGTCGCTGTCGGGGTCAACGTGGTGCTGCCGCAATCCAGCTCGGTTGCACACGCGGAGATGATGGCCTTCATGCTCGCCCAGCAGCATGTCCAGCGCGCGCGCTTGAACGAGGACGGCGGCCGTTGGACGCTGGCGACCTCGGCCCAGCCCTGCTGCCAGTGCTATGGCGCCAGCTTCTGGGCCGGCATCGACACCTTGCTGATCGGCGCACGCAGCGAGGACGTCATGGCCTTGACCGAGTTTGACGAAGGCCCGCTGCCCGCCGATTGGATCGGTGAGCTGACCCTGCGCGGCATCGAAGTCCGACTCGACATCCAGCGCGAACGCGCGTGCGAAGTGCTCGCCGACTACGGTCGCCTCGGCGGTGCCCACTACTAGTGTAGTGCGTCCCTCTTGCTCTTCCGCGGGCGCGGATGAAGGCAATCGCCAGCAAAAAAACCCCAGCTTCGGCAGCCGTGCGGTCTTGATCCTCAACCGCCACATCTGCTGCGCAGCCATCCCATGACCAGCTGTACGGTCGGCTGCCCGGCCTGACCGCCGGCCAACCGTTTGATGTTGCACCGCATCAAAGACCGTATTGACCGGTATACTAGGCGGCTGACCCGCATACAGGACGGCCGCCAGGCCTGCACCCCTCGATGAATCTCCAGAATCTGCGCAATATCGCCATCGTCGCCCATGTCGACCACGGCAAGACCACCCTCGTCGACCAGCTGCTCCGGCAGTCCGGCACCTTGAACGAGCGCACCCAGCTCGGCGAACGGGTCATGGACAGCAATGACCAGGAAAAGGAGCGCGGCATCACCATCCTGGCCAAGAACACCGCGATCGACTGGAACGGCAACCGCATCAACATCGTCGACACCCCGGGCCATGCCGACTTCGGCGGCGAGGTCGAGCGCGTGCTGTCGATGGTCGATTCGGTGCTGATCCTGGTCGATGCGATGGACGGGCCGATGCCGCAGACCCGCTTCGTGACCCAGAAGGCGTTCGCGATGGGCTTCAAGCCGATCGTCGTGATCAACAAGATCGACCGTCCCGGTGCCCGCCCGAGCTGGGTACTGGACCAGACCTTCGATCTGTTCGACAGCCTGGGTGCCTGCAACGAGCAACTCGACTTCCCGGTCATCTACGCATCTGCCCTGGGCGGCTATGCCGGCGACGATCCGGAAGCCCGTTCCGGTGACATGACGCCCCTGTACGAAGCGATCATGCAGCATGTCGCGCCTCCGAAGGTCGACTCCGACGGCCCGTTCCAGATGCGCATCAGTCAGCTCGACTACAACAGCTATGTCGGCCTGATCGGCATCGGCCGCGTTCAGCGCGGCGTTCTGCGCCCGAACATGCCGGTCGCGATCGTCGACCGTGACGGCCGCAAGCGCAATGGCAAGGTCTTGCAGGTGCTGGGGTTTCTCGGACTCGAGCGCTATGAAGTGGCGCAGGCCCAGGCCGGCGACATCGTCGCGATCTCCGGCATCGAAGGACTGACCATTTCCGATACCGTCACCGACCCGGCCGTTCCGGAAGCACTGCCGGCGTTGAGCGTTGACGAGCCGACCATCAGCATGACCTTCCAGGTCAACAATTCCCCGTTCGCCGGCAGCAAGGAGTTTTCCGGCGGCCGCTTCCTGACCAGCCGTCAGATCCGCGAGCGACTGATGCGCGAAACGCTGCACAACGTCGCGTTGCGCGTCGAGGACACCGAGGATCCGGACAAGTTCAAGGTCTCCGGCCGAGGCGAGCTGCACCTGTCGGTGCTGATCGAAACCATGCGCCGCGAAGGCTACGAACTCGGCGTCTCGCGCCCCGAGGTGATCATCAAGGAAGTCGACGGCGTGTTGATGGAGCCGTACGAGCAGTTGGTCATCGACATCGAGGACCAGCACCAGGGAGGTGTCATGGAGCGCCTGGGCGCACGTCGCGCCCAGCTCACGAACATGGAGCTGGACGGCAAGGGCCGGGTACGGCTGGACTACATCATTCCGGCGCGCGGCCTGATCGGCTTCCAGACCGAGTTCCGCACCCTGACCTCCGGCGGCGGCCTGCTGTTCCACATCTTCGACCACTACGGCGAGAAGTCCGAAGGCGCGATCGGCCAGCGCCCGAACGGCGTCATGATCTCCAACGGCCAGGGACGGGCGCCCGGCTATGCTCTGATGGGCCTGCAGGAGCGCGGCCGCATGATGGTGCATGCCGGCGAGGACATCTACGAGGGCATGCTGGTCGGCATCCACTCCAAAGACAACGATCTCACGGTCAACGCCCTGCGCGAAAAGCAGCTGACCAACGTGCGTGCCTCCGGCAAGGACGATGCGATCTCGCTGACGCCGCCGGTCAAGATGTCGCTGGAACAGGCGCTGGAGTTCATCGACGACGACGAGCTGGTCGAAGTCACGCCGAAAGCGATCCGACTGCGCAAGAAACTGCTGACCGAAAACGACCGTAAGCGCGCCTCGCGCCAGGCAGCCTGATCCGAGCATGCTGGTGTAGTGCGTCGGGAAAAAAACGGGGACTGGCGCACTCACCATGGCGCCGACGATGCAGCGCCAGGGCTGGTACCGGCTCGACGACGATACCTACAATCGCGGCAACGAGCGCTCCGACGAACCCGAACTGGGCGACCTCGCCGCCAATTTCATCGAGTTGCGCAACGGCTTCACGCTGTCGATGATCGCCATGCAACATGGCGACCAGCTGCGGCCATGGCGCGACCGCAACGGCAAGGACGTGCTCCTGGTCACCGCCGGCAGCCACAGCGCCGAAGCGATGATTGCCAAGGAGAGCAGCCGGGTTGCCGGCAGGACGCGCCTGCTGCGCATCATCGGCCTGATTGTCGTCGTGCTCGGTGCCGCCGGCATGGCCGCTTGGCTGACCGGTTTTCTGGTTGTCGTGCCCGTGGTCGGCGAATGGATTCAGAGCGCGGCCGCCGTCTTTGCGGCCGCACTCGGCCTGCTGTTCGGGCTGCTTGCGATCGCGATCGGCTGGCTGGTCGCGCATCCGATCGCCGGCGCCGCGTTCTGCCTCGCAGTCGCCGCGTTGATCGTCTGGGGCGTTCGTGCCCGACAAGCAAAGCGACGATCCGCTGCCCGCGCGCAATCCGGAACGCCAACAGTGCCGCCATTGCCGGCAATGGCAGCCGCGGCCCCTGGCGGCGCGATCGCTGCCGGTCCAGTTCGGTCGAAACCGGATGGCCTGGCGCGCACAGCAAAACCTGCTCTCGGACCGAACCCGGCAGCCGTTGCGGCACCCGCAGCCTCGGTACCAGCCGGCCGCAGCGCCAACAGTGATCCAGGCAGACTGGTCCGTGTCGCGGTTGAACGGCATGGCCCGCTGACCGTCTATCGCATGGTCCGCCGCTACACCGACGGCCGCGAACAATCGCTGTACTTCGAGCTCGTCGATGCCGACAAGCGGATCAAACGCAGCACGCTCGACGAGATCCGGCAACTGGTCGTCAGCCGCATCGGCGCGGAGCCGAAACCGTCGTAGTCGCCGAGCCGCCGTCCCGGCTATCGGTGGTCCGTCGCCGCTCTGACACCAATCGGAAAACCGCTACCCTCGCATCCGCCGTTGCAGCCGCCCGGACCGCAGCAAACGCTCTGCCCGCGTGACGGAAAGAACCCGGACGGTCTCATCGTCAGCGAGGTAAAACACACGGCAAGGCGGCTCGACGATCTGTCGAAACCGCGTGCCCTTGCCCTGCTTCGACGGGCGACCGCCGCCGAATACGTTCTATCGGCGCGGCCAGCTGCTGGCAGAGGGCAGCCGATTCGAATACGCCGCCAGCCGCGATCGAGTGATGCGCACGCGCCCTCAATCGACAACTTCGGTCGTGCTGGAACACCTGATTCAAGCGTCGTCCGGGCGACCGCTGAAGTCGTCCGACTCTTGCTTCAGCAGCGGCAGGACGTGCCACCAAGCGAAACTCGCGACCGCCAGCGTTGACGGAATCACGATTCCGGCGTGGTCGTCGAGCTTCGTTGCAAACAGCACCAGTATTGCCAACGTGAGCATCGCCAGCAGAATTCTGCCCGCCCAGCTGAGCACGGAGAACCACGCCAGCGCTGGAAACGCGATTCCGAGCAGCATCAGTTGCGAGTGATAGGAGCGATACGGCAGGCAATGGACGACATCGAAGCTGCCCCAGATCATCGCCGGCGCCAGTCCGGTGAACAGCACGAAAGCGATCAGCAGATACCGGGCACGGTGCATCGGCAACGGCTTCGCGCGAAACACCGATGCATGCATCGCCGATAACAACATAACGCCGAGCCACAGCGCGTCATAAACGAAGCCGGCGTCGTACCATTCCAGGCTGCTCTTGACCGAACAGTCCATCGCTATTGCGATGTTGCGCGGCGAGTCTGGCGATCCGGACGGCGGCGGCCTACAGCCGCCGGCGCTTGCGGACGATCACCATGGCCAGCTCCAGCGCCTGCTCGTAGTTCAGGCGCGGGTCGACGGTGGATTTGTAGGCGCGCGCTAGATCGGTCTCTGCGAGGTCGCGGGCTCCGCCCATGCACTCGGTGACGTTTTCGGCAGTCAGCTCCAGATGCACACCGCCGAGGCGGGTGCCGGCGTCGGCGTGCAGGTCGAAGGATTGTTCCAGTTCGGAGCGGATGTTGTCGAAGCGCCGGGTCTTGATGCCGTTGGCGACGGTTTCGGTATTGCCGTGCATCGGATCGCAGCTCCACAGCAGGCGCCGGCCGCTGTTGCGTACCGCGCGCAGCAGCGGCGGCAGCTTCTCGGCGATCTGCGCGACGCCCATCCGGTGGATCAAGGTCAGGCGGCCGGGCTCGTCGTCCGGGTCCAGGCGGTCGACCAGGCGCAGCAGTTGATCGGGCTTGACGCTGGGACCGACCTTGACCGCGACCGGATTCCGGATGCCACGGAAATATTCGACATGGGCGCCATCAAGATCGGCCGTTCGCATGCCGATCCAGGGGAAGTGCGTGCCGAGATTGAACCAGCCCCATTGCCGCGGCACTTCGCGGGTCGCTGCCTGCTCGTACGGCAACACCAAGGCTTCGTGCGAGGTATAGAACGCGGCACGATTGAGGTCGCTGATCGGATCGCCGACCAGGGTCTCCATGAACCGGATCGATTGACCGATGCTTTCGACCAGGCGATGGTATTCCTCCTCCAACGGCGAATGCCGGACCCAGGCCAGATCCCAGTACTCGGGATGGTGGAGGTCGGCAAAACCGCCATCGATCAGGGCACGAACAAAGTTCAGCGTCATTGCCGAGCGGGCGTGGGCCTCGATCAGACGATTCGGATCGGGCGCCCGGCTGGCGGCGTCGAACGCCGCGCCATTGACCATGTCGCCACGGTAGCTCGGCAAGGTGACACCATCGCGGCATTCGCTGTCGGCCGATCGCGGCTTGGCATACTGGCCGGCAAAGCGCCCAACCCGGACAACCGGGGTCTGCAGACCATGAACCAGCACCAGACTCATCTGCAGCAGGACCTTCAGGCGGTCGGCGACGACTTCGGCGCGACAGTCGGCGAAGCTCTCCGCGCAATCGCCACCCTGGAGCAGGAAGCCGCGCCCGGCTGCGGCCTCGGCCAGTTGCTGCTTCAACGCCAGCACTTCCCAGGAGGTGACCAGCGGCGGCAGCGACGACAGCTGCATCATCGCCTGTTCGAGTGCGGTCTGATCCGGATAGTTGGGCTGCTGCAACGCCTGGTGCGCGCGCCAGCTGTCTGGCCGCCAATTGGCTGGCGTCTGGACTGCGGTGACTGGCGGGGTGGAGTTGTTCATGGCCCTTTCCTCTGCTGCCTTGCAGCATAGCGCCAGCCGCGGCACTTCGCCACGTTTGCAAATACTCCTAGCCAGCGAAATCACTCAAGCTATTGCCGGTTCGTTGTGCTCCCAGCCCGAAAAGCAACAAGGGCCGTACAAGCCATTGGCCGGCGATGGGGCATGACGCGGCACAGCCGACGCGTGCGACGGCGCGAGCCTTGCTGCGACCGATGCCATGCGCCCGGTGGCCAGGCCGCAACCAGCGGCGCTGGTAACGGCGGTGCGATCAGGAGGCGCGATGCTCGCGGCCGCGCAGGGCGAGCAAGGCCCACAAGGCCAGGCCGATGAAGGCGATCATCGTCCAGGCCGGCATCGACAGACCCAGAAACGTCCAGTCGATCTCCGAACATTCGCCCCGGCCCTGAAAGATCATCGCCAGCGCCTTGCTCAATGGAAAGGACTCCATCATGTAGTCGAAACCGGGACCACACGATGCGACCAGATCCTGCGGCTGCGATTGCAGGCGGACATGATGACCGGCAATACCGGCACCGATGCCGGCGGCGATGAAGGCAAGGCCGGAATAGATGCGGCGACCGATCCGACCCGGGCCATGAAGCGCACCGACCAGGAACACGATGCCGGTCGCGATCACGGCCATGCGCTGGAAGATGCACAGCGGGCACGGTTCCAGGCCGAGTCCATGCTGGGCGTACAGGGCATAGGCGAGAAGGCCGGCGCAGACGATAAAGCCGAGCAGGCAGGCGAAACGATGGCTGATGGGCATGACAGCGTCCATTCGACGGTGCGGCAAGAAAGACTAGTCAATGAGAAACGCAAAAGCCCGGAGGGTTCCCCACTCCGGGCCTTCTGAACTGCATTCTCTTTTGGCGAACGGCAGCTTAGGCGGCGTCTGCCTGCTCGACCGGCTCGGCGGCGATTTGCGGGCGATCGACCAGTTCGACATAGGCCATCGGCGCGTTGTCGCCAACGCGGAATCCGCACTTGATGATGCGCAAATAACCGCCGGGACGCTCGCGATAGCGCGGCCCCAACTCGACGAACAACTTGCCGACGGCAACATCGTCGCGCAGCCGGGCAAAGGCGAGACGGCGATTGGCAACGCCATCGGACTTGGCCAGGGTGATCAGCGGCTCGGCGACGCGGCGCAGTTCCTTGGCCTTGGGCAGGGTGGTCTTGATCAGCTCGTGCTTGAACAGACTGGAGGCCATGTTGCGGAACATGGCTTCGCGGTGGCTGCTCGTGCGATTGAACTTGCGACCGGATTTACGGTGACGCATGGCGGCGATTCCTGGTTGTCGACATCCGTGTTCGAAGCGACCGGCCATCCTGGCCGGAAGACAATACTTGGGCTTGTTATCGGCCCTCCGCTCGACCCGGATACTGGATCCGGGCCCGGGGCCGGTTTCTTTACCGCAGGTGCAACTCGATCAGCCAGCCATCATGCCCGAGCCCAGCCCCGGCGGGGGCCAGTTCTCGAGCTTCATGCCCAGCGACAGGCCGTGCGCGGCAAGCACGTCCTTGATTTCGGTCAGCGACTTCTTGCCCAGATTCGGCGTCTTCAGCAACTCGACCTCGGAACGCTGGATCAAGTCGCCGATGTAGTAGATGCTCTCGGCCTTCAGGCAATTGGCCGAACGTACGGTCAGTTCCAGATCGTCGATCGGACGCAGCAGCAGCGGATCGAAACCGGCGGTTTCGGCACGCGACTTTTCCGGCTCGATGCGCGAGAAATCGCCGAATACGGAGATCTGCTCGGCCAGGATCTTGGCCGCTTCGCGAACCGCGTCCTCGGCCTCGACCGTGCCGTTGGTCTCGACGTCCAACACCAGTCGATCCAGGTCGGTACGCTGCTCGACGCGGGCAGCGTCGACTTCGTAGGCGACGCGGCGAACCGGGCAGAACGAAGCGTCCAACTGAAGCTTGCCGATTGCCCGCGGCTCGTCGCCGACCAGGCGCACGGTTGCCGGCTGGTAGCCGAGGCCGCGCACGACCTTCAGGCGCATGCTGAACTCGATGTCCTTGGTCAGGTTGGCGATGACATGCTCGGGATTGACGATCTCGACGCTGGCATCAGCCTGGATGTCGCCGGCGGTGATCACGCCCTTGCCCTTGCGGCTGACCTGGAGCGTGGTCTCGTCGCGGCCGCTCATGCGGATCGCAACATCCTTCAGATTGAGCAGGACATCCAGCACGTCCTCCTGCAAGCCTTCGACCGTGGTGTACTCATGCAAAACGCCATCGATCTCGGCCTCGATGATCGCAGCGCCGGGAATCGACGACAACAGGACGCGACGCAGGGCGTTGCCCAAGGTGTGACCGAAACCGCGTTCCAGCGGTTCGACCACGACCTTGGCGCGATGCGCGCTCAGCTTTTCCACGGTGACACCACGTGGACGCAGCACGCTGATGGAGGCAGTTGCCATTCAGGCTTTCTCCGAGATTACTTGGAATACAACTCGATGATGAGGCTTTCGTTGATGTCCGCCGGCAGATCTGCACGCTCAGGCATAACCTTGAACACGCCGGTCAGCTTCTTGGCATCGACATCGATCCACGACGGCACCAGATCCATCTGCTCCGCCAGGTTTAACGCCTCCTGTACGCGCAACTGACTCTTGGCGCGCTCATGAATTGTGATCTCGTCGCCGGGCTTGACCGTGTACGACGGCAAGTTGACACTCTTGCCGTTGACGACGATGCCCTTGTGCGAGACCAGCTGCCGAGCCTGGGCGCGGGTGACCGCAAAGCCCATCCGATAGACGACGTTGTCCAGGCGGGTTTCCAGCAGCTGAAGCAGGTTCTCGCCGGTGTTGCCCTTGCGGGTCGACGCCTTGGCGTAGTAATTGCGAAACTGCCTTTCGAGCAGCCCGTAGATGCGCTTGACCTTCTGCTTTTCACGCAGCTGGACCGCATAGTCGGACAACTTGCCGCGCTTGGCGACCGGACCGTGCTGGCCGGGCTTCTGCTCGAACTTGCACTTGGAGTCGATGCCGCGAGCCGGGCTCTTCAGGCTCAGGTCCGCGCCTTCGCGGCGGGCCAGTTTACAGGTGGGACCGATGTAACGTGCCATCTTGAATGCTTCCTCAGACGCGGCGCCGCTTCGGCGGCCGGCAGCCGTTGTGCGGGATCGGGGTGATGTCGGTGATGCTGTTGACCTTGATGCCGAGCGCGTTCAGCGAACGCACTGCGGACTCGCGGCCCGGGCCAGGACCCTTGATGCGAACGTCGACGTTCTTGACGCCGTAGTCGACAGCGACCCGGCCCGCCTTCTCGGCTGCGACCTGGGCGGCGAACGGCGTCGACTTGCGCGAACCGCGGAACCCGGCGCCACCGGAGGTTGCCCAGGACAACGCGTTGCCCTGACGATCGGTGATCGTCACGATCGTATTGTTGAACGACGCCTGGACATGAACGATGCCATCGGTGACGACGCGCTTGATCTTCTTCTTGGTCTTTGCAGCCGGCTTGCTCATCAGGGCAATCCTTACCTCTTGATCGGACGACGCGGACCCTTGCGGGTACGGGCATTGGTACGGGTACGTTGACCACGCATCGGCAGACCCTTGCGATGACGCAGGCCCCGATAGGTGCCCAGGTCGATCAGGCGTTTGATGCTCATGGCGTTCTCGCGGCGCAGGTCACCCTCCACCGCCAGCTTGCCAACAGCCGAACGAATAGCCTCGACCTGCGCCTCAGTAAGGTCGCGGATCTTTGTGCTCTGTGACACGCCGGCATCGTCGCAAATCTTGCGCGCGCGCGGACGGCCAACTCCATAAATACTTGTCAGACCGATCCAGACATGCTTCTGGACCGGAAGATTGACACCAGCGATACGCGCCATGAAATGCGTCTCCGAAACTGACTAAAGCGCAGTGAACCGTAAATTATAGTTAATCGGCGCCGAGGACTCAAGCCCTCAACGTCGAGCGAGCCCTGAACGGCCGTGACCCTTGAGATTCGCCTTCTTCAACAGGCTTTCGTACTGATGCGACATCAGATGCGCCTGAATCTGCGAGGTGAAATCCATGACCACGACCACCACGATCAACAGCGAGGTGCCGCCGAAATAGAACGGTACGTTCCAACCGCTGCGCATGAACTCCGGCAACAGGCAGACGGCGACCAGATACAACGCGCCTGCCGTCGTCAGACGGGTCAGGACGGCGTCGACATAGTCGGCGGTGGCCTTGCCGGGACGAATGCCCGGAATCAGGGCGCCCGACTTCTTCAGATTGTCCGCGGTCTCCTGGGAATTGAACACGATCGCGGTGTAGAAGAACGCGAAACCGGCGATCAAAGCGCCATACAGCACCAGGTACAGCAGCTCGCCCGGCGCAATCGCCTGGGTGATGGTCTGCAACAAGCGCGAGCCGCCGCCGGCGCCGCTGCCGAACCACTGCGCCGCAGTGGCCGGGAACATGATCATCGCCGAGGCGAAGATTGCCGGAATGACGCCGGCCATGTTCAGCTTCAATGGCAGGTGCGACGACTGGTTCATGTACGCGGTTCGGCCACCCTGCTTGCGCGCGTAGTTGACCGGTATCCGGCGCTGGGCGCGCTCGACATAGACGACGAACAGCGTGACCGCGAGCACGATGACCATGACCATGATCACGGTGATCGGGCTCAGGTCGCCCTGGCGCGCCAGCTCCAACGTTGCTGCGATCGCCGACGGCAGACCGGCGACGATGCCGGCAAAGATGATCAGCGAGATGCCGTTGCCGACGCCGCGCTCGGTGATCTGCTCGCCCAACCACATCAGGAACATGGTCCCGGCGGTCAATCCGACGACGGCACTGAACACGAAGGCCGGTCCGGGATTGATCACCACGCCCATGCCACCGCCGATGGACTGCCCTTGCAGGGCAATGGCAACGCCCATGGCCTGGAATGACGCCAAAGCCACGGTCAGGTAGCGGGTGTATTGCGTCAGCTTGCGACGACCGGACTCGCCTTCCTTCTTGATTGCCTGCAGGCTCGGCAGTACCGACGACAGCAGTTGGACGATGATCGAGGCGGAGATGTACGGGATGATGCCGATCGCGAAGATCGAGAAGCGCTCCAGCGCGCCACCGGAGAACATGTTGAACATGTCTACGATGGTGCCGCTTTGCTGGTCCATGAACTGGGCCATCGCTTCCGGATTCACACCCGGTACCGGAATGAAGGTACCGAAGCGGAACACGATCAGCGCGCCAATCACGAACAGCAGACGCTGGCGCAGCTCGGTCAGCTTGCCAAGGCCCGCCAGGGCGCCAACATTGGGCGTATTCGATGCCACGATGATTCCTTAGACCTTAGCCATCCATGCGCTGGATCCCCGCCTTCCATGGCTGGGACTTTCGGATTGCAAGCCAGTACGGCTTCAGGATTGGACCTGGTCGCGGCGGCAAAGCCGGCCCAGATTCGATCCGACTTACTCGACGCTACCACCTGCGGCCAGGATCAGTTCCTTGGCGCCAGCGGTGACGGCGATACCGGACACCTTCAGTGCCCGCGCCAATTCGCCCTTCTTGACGATCTTGGCGCGCTTGGCGCCTCGACCGACCAGGCCAGCGGCCTGCAGGGCGGCAAAATCGACGCTGTCGCCGGTGATCTTGTCCAACTGATAGACAAACACCTGCGCACACTCATCCTTCATGCGCGAGCGGAAGCCTACCTTCGGCAGACGACGCTGCAATGGCATCTGGCCGCCTTCGAAACCAGCCTTGACCTTGCCCTTGCCGCTGCGTGCGTACTGGCCCTTGTGACCGCGGCCGGCCGTCTTGCCCAGCCCGGAACCGATGCCACGGCCGACACGGGTACGCTCTTTGCGTGCACCGTCGGCCGGTTTGATGTCATTGAGACGCATGATCCTACTCCTCGACTCGGACCAGGTAGTTCACCTGGTTGATCAGGCCGCGCACGCTCGGCGAATCCTTCAATTCGCGAACATCATTGATCTTGCGCAGACCCAGGGCACGCACACTCAGGCGGTGCCGCGCCTGGCAGCCACGCAGACCCTTGACCAGGCGTACGCGGACCGTCTTGCTGTTTTCAGTTGCCACCGGTCAGTTCCTCCACGGACTTGCCGCGCTTGGCCGCAATCCGGCCCGGCGAAGCGATGTTCTTGAGGCCGTTGATCGTGGCGCGAACCAGGTTGATCGGGTTGCGCGACCCCTGTGCCTTGGACAGGATGTTGCGCACACCCAGGACCTCGAACACAGCGCGCATCGCACCACCGGCGATCACGCCCGTGCCTTCCGAGGCCGGCTGCATATAGACCTTGGCGGCGCCATGACGGGCGATCACCGGGTACCAGATCGTACCTTCGTTCAAGGCCACGTCGACCATGCTCTTGCGGGCGCGCTCCATCGACTTCTGGATTGCGACCGGCACTTCACGTGCCTTGCCGTAGCCGAAGCCGACTTTGCCCTGACCGTCGCCGACAACGGTTAGCGCCGCGAAACCGAAGATACGGCCGCCTTTTACCGTTTTCGAAACACGGTTGACGGACACGAGCTTCTCGATCATGCCGTCGCTGTTGTCGCGGTCGCGATTGTCGCGTTCGTTTGCCATTTTCTGCTTCTCGAATTCGTTGTCAGAACTTCAGACCGGCTTCGCGCGCCGCGTCCGCCAGAGCCTTGACACGGCCGTGATAGCGGAAACCGGAGCGGTCGAAGGCGACCTGGTCGACACCCTTGGCCAGGGCGGCCTGGGCCACGGCGCGGCCGACAGCAGCGGCAGCATCCTTGTTCTTGGTGCCACTCAGACCCTCCCGAAGGGTCTTTTGCACGGTCGAGGCGGCGGCGACGACATTGACACCGTCGGCAGCAAAGACCTGGGCATAGATGTGCTGGCCAGTGCGGTGCACGCTCAAACGCGGCACGCCCAGCTCCCGGATGTGCACGCGCGCGCGCTTGGCGCGGCGCAGGCGGCTTTGATTCTTGTCCATTGTGCTCATCTTCCGGATCAGGCCTTCTTCGCTTCCTTCATGTTGATCTTCTCGCCGGCGTAGCGCACGCCCTTGCCCTTGTAGGGCTCGGGCGGGCGGTAACCGCGAATCTTCGCGGCAACCTGGCCAACGGCCTGCTTGTCGGCACCCTTGATCAGAATTTCGGTCTGCGTCGGGGTTTCGATGGTCACGCCGTCGGGCGCCTGGTAGACGACCGGATGCGAGAATCCCAGGGTCAGGTTCAGATCCTTGCCCTGCATGCTCGCGCGGTAGCCGACCCCGACCAGTTCCAGCTTGCGCTCGAAACCCTGGCTGACGCCGGTCACCATATTGTTCAGCAAAGCACGCAAGGTGCCTGCCATTGCCCAGCTCTGGTCGTTGTTGACGCCAATCTGGACGCTGTTGTTCTCGATCTCAACCTCGACACCGGCCGGACGCGGGCCGATCAGGGTGCCCTTCGGACCCTTGACCCGGATTTCCTGCTCGCCCAGGCTCAGCTCGACGCCCTTGGGCAGGTCGATCGGCTTCTTCGCTACTCGCGACATGGCTGCTCTCCTTAGGCGACCAGGGCGATGATTTCGCCGCCCAGACCCTTGCTTCGAGCCTGCGCGTCGGTCATCACGCCCGACGAAGTGGTGACGATGCTCACACCCAGTCCACCCAGTACCTTGGGCAGATCGTTCTTGCCGCGGTACTGGCGCAGGCCGGGGCGACTCGCTCGCTGAAGGCGGTCGATCACCGGACGGCCATCGAAGTACTTCAGGAGAATCTCCATTTCCTTCTTGCCCGGGCCAGTCTCGCGACTGGCGACGTCGCTGATATAGCCCTCTTCCTTCAGGACGCGGGCAATCTCCAGCTTGATGTTGGAAGCCGGCATGCGCACGCTCTGCTTGCGTGCAGCCTGCGCATTCTTGATGCGCGAAAACATGTCGGCGATGGGATCAGTCATGCTCATGAATTGGTTCCTTGAAAATCGCTAAAGCACCGATATCCGCGCTGTTACCAGCTGGCCTTGCGAAGGCCGGGCACATCACCACGCATGGTCGCCTCGCGCAACTTGTTTCGGCCAAGGCCGAACTTGCGATAGACGCCGCGTGGCCGGCCGGACAGTTCGCAACGGGTACGAATTCGGGCGGCGGAGGAGTCGCGCGGCAGCTTCTGAAGCTTGACGCTGGCCTCCAATTTGGCCTCATACGAGGCGTTTGGGTCGGAGAGAACCGCCTTCAACTCGGCGCGCTTCTTGGCGTAGCGCTTCACGAGTTTGGCGCGCTTCTTCTCACGCTCGACCATGCTTGTCTTGGCCATTGCGAATCGTCCTGCTTGACTAGTTACGGAACGGAAAACTGAAGGCTTCGAGCAACGCCTTGGCTTCGGCGTCGGACTTTGCCGTAGTGCCGATGGCGATGTCCATGCCGCGCAGGGCATCGACCTGATCGAAGTCGATCTCCGGGAAGATGATCTGCTCTTTGATGCCGAAGTTGAAATTGCCTCGACCGTCGAAAGAGCGACCGGAAACACCGCGAAAATCGCGCACGCGCGGCAGAGCGATGTTGACCAGACGATCCATGAACTCGTACATCCGGGTCCGGCGCAAGGTGACCTTGCAGCCGATCGGCCAACCGTCACGAATCTTGAAACTCGCCACCGACTTCCGGGCCAGCGTCGTCACCGGCTTCTGGCCGGCGATCTTGGCCATGTCTCCGGTGGCGTTCTCCAGTATCTTCTTGTTGCCCACGGCTTCGCCGACGCCCATGTTGAGCGTGATCTTGCTCAGACGCGGCACTTGCATCGGATTGGTGTAGCCGAATTTCTCCATCATCTTCGGCACCACTTCTTCCTTGTAAAACTTTTCCAGACGCACGGTCATGGCTGCTTCCTCAGGCGTCTACCACTTCATCACTGGAGCGGAACACGCGAACCTTGCGCCCATCCTCCAGCACCTTGTAACCGACGCGTTCGCCCTTGCCCGTGGCCGGGTTGAGCAACATCACGTTGGAGCTATGAATCGGCGCCTCACGCTCGACGATCCCGCCCGGCTGATTGGCCTGGGGGTTCGGCTTGGTGTGACGCTTGACCAGGTTCACGTTGCCGACGATCACGCGCTCGCCGCCGTCGGCCACGCTGAGCACTTCACCCTTCTGGCCCTTGTTCTTGCCGGCGATCACGATGACCTGATCACCCTTGCGGATACGTCTCATGGCTGCGATTCCCTTACAGTACTTCCGGCGCCAGCGACACGATCTTCATGAACCGCTCCGAGCGCAGCTCGCGCGTGACCGGTCCGAAGATGCGCGTGCCGATCGGCTCGTGCTTGTTGTTGAGCAGCACCGCTGCATTGCCGTCGAAGCGGATCAGCGAACCGTCCGGGCGACGCACGCCCTTGGCGGTGCGAACGACGACGGCATTGTAGACCTCGCCCTTCTTGACCTTGCCGCGCGGAATGGCTTCCTTGATCGACACCTTGATGATGTCGCCGATGCTGGCATAGCGGCGCTTGGACCCGCCGAGCACCTTGATGCACATCAGCGATCGGGCACCGCTATTGTCGGCGGCGGAAAGGGTCGACTGCATCTGAATCATGATTCTCTCTCCTGTTGGATTCGTCGACGATCAGCGCGCAGCGCGCTCGAGGATCTCGACGACCCGCCAGTTCTTGGTCTTCGACAACGGCGCGCATTCAGCGATCCGCACGAAATCACCTTCCTTGCACTCGCCTTCGGCATCGTGCGCGTGCACCTTGCTCGAACGACGGATGTACTTGTTGTACATCTCGTGCTTGACCTGGCGCTCGATCAGCACGGTCACGGTCTTCTGCATCTTGTCGCTGACCACCCGGCCTTCCAGGGTGTTGGCGCGCTTGTCGGACGTGTTCATCGTGTTCATCCTTGCTTCTTCTCGCCCTGCGCGGTCTTCACGCGCGCGATATCGCGACGTGTACGACGCACCTCATGCGTTTTCGCC
The DNA here is from genome assembly GCA_964522235.1 of uncultured Rhodanobacteraceae bacterium. GTDB lineage: Bacteria > Pseudomonadota > Gammaproteobacteria > Xanthomonadales > UBA2363 > Pseudofulvimonas. The sequence goes on along the minus strand of CAZFUH010000024.1, from coordinate 1,997 downwards.
AACTGGCCGCTGGCCTTCTGCATGCGCAGATTGAACTGCTCGCGCTTCAGATCGCCCAGCCGCTCGTCCAGATCCTGAGCGGATTTCTTGCGGAGTTCGGTCATCTTCATCACAGCACCGTCCGGGTCACGAAGGTGGTCTTGAGCGGCAGTTTGGCTGCAGCGAGGCGAAATGCTTCGCGTGCGGAATCCTCGGGCACGCCCTCGATCTCATAGAGCATGCGGCCGGGCTGGATCACCGCTGCCCAGAACTCGACATTGCCCTTGCCCGAGCCCATGCGTACCTCGATCGGCTTCTTGGTGATCGGCTTGTCGGGAAAGATGCGGATGAACAGCTTGCCGCCGCGCTTGACGTAACGGGTGATGGTTCGCCGCGCCGATTCGATCTGGCGCGAGGTCAGCATGCCGTGCTGGGTCGCTTTCAGGCCAAACTCGCCGAAACTGACCTGATTGGCGACAAACGCCAGACCACGGTTGCGGCCCTTGTGCTGCTTGCGAAACTTGGTACGGGACGGTTGCAACATGGTCGATTACTCCTTGCCCTTGCCGCGTCCGGTGCGCTCGCCGCGCGGCTCGCGATCGCGGTGATCACGGTCACCCTTGCTCTTCGGCATCGGCGCTTCTTCTGCCTGCGGTGCATGCAGATCGAAAATCTCGCCCTTGTAGACCCAGACCTTGACACCAATGATGCCGTAGGTGGTCTTGGCCTCGGCGAAGCCATAGTCGATGTCCGCGCGCAACGTATGCAGGGGCACTCGACCCTCGCGATACCACTCCGAGCGCGCGATCTCGGCACCGTTCAAACGACCGGCGACGTTGACCTTGATGCCCAGGGCGCCCAGACGCATGGCGTTACCGACGGCACGCTTCATTGCCCGGCGGAACATGATACGCCGTTCAAGCTGACCGGCAATCGACTTGGCAACCAGCTGCGCGTCCAGCTCCGGACGACGGACCTCGACGACATTGATGTGCGTGGGTACGCCCATCAGGGTGGTCGCCTTCTTGCGCAGGCGCTCGATGTCTTCGCCCTTCTTGCCGATCACCACGCCCGGACGGGCAGTGTGGATCGTGATTCGCGCGGTCTTGGCCGGGCGCTCGATCTGAATGCGACTGATGTCGGCATCCTTGAGGCGAGCGTCCTTCAGCAGCAACTCGCGCACGCGCAGATCGGCGGCCAGATAGCCGGGGAACTCCTTCTTGCCGGCGTACCACTTGGAGTTCCAATCTTTGGAAATGCCCAGGCGGATACCAGTCGGGTGAACCTTGTGACCCATCTTAACGTCCTCAGTTGTCGCCGACGACGACGGTGATGTGGCTGGTACGCTTGATGATGCGCGTACCACGCCCCTTGGCGCGTGCAGCGAACCGCTTCAGGCGCGGACCCTCGTCGACGAAGATGCGCGAGACTTTCAGCTCGTCGACATCGGCGCCGTCGTTGTTCTCGGCGTTCGAGATCGCCGACAGCAACAGCTTCTTGATCAGCTGCGCACCCTTCTTCGGGCTGAAGGCGAGCACGTCGGTGGCCCGGCCCACGGGCAGACCGCGGACCTGGTCGGCAACCAGCCGGGCCTTCTGGGGAGAGATGCGCGCGCCGCGCAAGATCGCTCTGGTTTCCATGGCCACTCTCCGTTACCTCGACTTCTTGTCGCCGGCGTGACCCTTGAAGGTCCGCGTGATGGCAAACTCGCCGAGCTTGTGCCCGACCATGTTTTCGTTGATCAGCACTGGTACATGCTGGCGGCCGTTGTGGACGGCAATGGTGAAACCCACCATCTCCGGCAACACCATGGAACGCCGCGACCAGGTCTTGATCGGCTTTTTGCTGCTGCTGCCCATGGCCGTTTCCACCTTCGCCATCAGGTGGTGGTCGACGAACGGGCCTTTCTTGAGTGAACGTGCCATCTATCTGAGCCTCATCACTTGCGGCGACGCACGATGAACTTGTTCGTGCGCTTGTTGGTGCGGGTCTTGTAGCCCTTGGTCGGCACGCCCCAC